>JBKEBE010000090.1:0-14910 GCA_047973025.1 Paludibacteraceae bacterium | reverse complement strand
TCATAAGGTTTTGCCCCCGCGTTGCTTTTCTTTTCTGTATTTAACATGACGTCTTCCAAGGTAGCTCTGAACATCTCGAAATCGATAACCTTACTGATCATTTCTAAGGGATTACCTATGGCTGAAAGTTTATCCACACTTGTTTCTTCGTCAAACAGACCCCTGTTTCCGGTTGTTTTATATTTAAGCATATATTTTGCTGTTTTATCACACAAATATACGAATAATACCCTGAATACCAAAATTTTAATTTATAGAAGTCCCCTTCTTTCAGAGTCATCGTAGAACACGCTATCGGAGGTGTAAAACGATGTCGGATAGTGAAAGACAGGTATAGATGCCATAAGTTATTTTTTGAAGATACTGTGATGGTACTTGCCTGCGGGCTACACAATTTCAGAATTACAATGAATACTAACGCTTTAGTAATCTAAATGATATAATATCTAGTATACAATACTTCGTTAAACTTTAGGCACATTTAGTGCCATATAAAATAAGTTCTTTGACATTCCGGTTCTTTTTAAGTATGTTTGTCTTAGAGCAAACATTGCCATAAATCTATCAAGCAGTGAGGCGTTATGGTTCATCACTTTAATGTCTCTCATAGAGAATTCTTCTCTTTGCTTTTTAGGTATTGAATACCAATGCACAGCTTTGGCAACATTCACGGCAGTAAGCGACATATCAAAGTGAAAATGCAGTTTGTTTTTGCTCAACGCCTGACAGTGGTTCAGCGCAGTATGTTGTTTGGCATCGCGGTATAAAAACTCGATTTGAAAACGGGTTTGGTAGATGTCCAAAATTTCCATTGCATTTAATTGGCAGTTGGTAGAGAAGTAGATTTTAGTCGTTGGTTAAGGAGGAGAAACATTGCTCACAAAGTTGAGCGTAAAAATTTTTATGAGAAAAATAGGTCTTGAAAGTCATATCCGAATAGATGTTGAGCACCTATAAAGATACTGACTTTCAATGACTTATACAAATATTTTAACACTTATTTCGCTGATAATCAAATAATTATATAAAAGTTTAACGAAGTATTGAATGTATAGAATTTGTAGGATAAAGTTTTCACTTGTTCTTTTGTTTCTGCTTCTATTCTGTAACTGCAATCAAGCTACCAATCAGCAATTCGAAGAAGAAAAATTTGCTCAAGAGAATGTTTACTATTCCGTACATCGGTTCGTGGATGGCGATACATTTTGGATTACCGATGGTAAGGGGCATGTGGAGAAAATCCGCTTGATAGGTATTGATGCGCCCGAGGCAAGAAACTACGGTAAAAAAAAAGAACAACCATTTGGAAAAGAAGCATCGGCTTTTGTATCGAAATTTTTGAGAAAGAAAAAAGTCCGTCTTGAATTTGATGTGCAAAAAAAGGATCAGTATGACCGAACTCTTGCCTACATTTGGCTGGAAAATGGCGTGATGTTAAACGACTATATTGTTCGTCAGGGTTTTGCCGTTGTTTCTACCTACCCGCCTAACGTGAAATACCAGACTCGGTTTGTGAAAAGCGAGCGGTTCGCGCGCGAGAAAAAAGTGGGGATGTGGCGGTAATAAGTGGTAATTATCGCATGTTGTTCCACAAAATTGTTGAAAAGCTACAGATCCAGCTATTGGTTGTCGATTGTAAGTATTTACTCACATTTTAGTAGATAAAATACCCCAGTGTTAGTTTATTCTCATAGACAGTATGTACCACATCCGGATAATATTTATAGGTACTTTTGCGGTGGGTAAAGCTGAGCTCGTTACTGATTAGAAAATGTTTGCTTAGAGCGATGTTCAATCCAAGTCGCAATACCGTGAGGTCTGCTCTGCCTACATCTCCTTGTGTATGTGGATTAAATGATATTTGCGTGTGAGGATTCTCTCCTATCCAACTGTAAATGTGATAATCTTCCAAATTGGAATAGAGCCTTATCTTATTTCTGAAAATAATTTCCGTATTCAGTTTTGTACTGAATCCGCTACCAAGGTTGTAGTCGCGTTCGTCGTAAAAATAATAATCTGTCTGACTTCCTCCCAGCAAGATTCCACTCAGATGAAAAGAACCTCTAAATCGGGTAGAGTTCCGTTTGAATGTTTGCTTATAAAGTAATCCGGGACCTATCGATGCGGCTTCCGATATTTTGTATGGATACAGCGTTTCGTGATTGATTTCCGAATTCAAAATGTAATAATTTAAATGCTGGAATGCTCCTACTACAAGTTTTTTTCTCTCGCTTTTCAGCGGGATGTGATAAGCTGCCAACATTGCTAAAGCATTTGCATGACTTAAAAAGGGTTGCGTCGCATTAAATTTTCCTCCTATACTTAGTGTGAAATAATCATATGGATGGTATAAAGTCTCTTCGAAAGGAAATCCGTAATATATGGATATGTCGTAAGTCAACGTGTTGGCAAAATCTTTACTTCCTCTTTTTTCATTATCCATGTAAATACTGTGTCCTAACGATGTATAGAAAACCGCCATAGAATCCGCAATCGTATTCCCTCTTGTGCTTCTAAGACGTGTGGCATCCCCTGATAGCAGACGATTGATTCCTCTAACAGGTGAAATCAGCGTAGCCAAAAATTCTCTTCCGAATCTCTCCATCCCAAAGGCACTGTCGTCGATTAGTAAATCGGATAGTCTGAATGTTATCTCACCCAGCAGGCTTCCACCCATGGTCGTAGCCACAAAATCATTGATAGAGGGGAGCTCATTTTCCATAAAAAATTCCCACATCAAACTTCCTCCGGCAGCATAAGGGATGGATTTCCAATAATTCATGCCGTTGGAACGCGCCGCGTTGAAATACAGTCCGCCGTGGTAAGGATGAGCAAACAAGTTGGTAACAAACTTGTCGTTATCCCAAACAAATCCGGTTTCCAGATTCTTTTTCATGGTTTGAAGGCTTATGCGAGCATATTCGCCATCAATTACAAATCGGTCAAAAGCCCATACGCCCAAGTTGGTCCCCCCCACCAAAGCAGTCGCTCTCCATGGCTTCACGGGTAAAATCCGCAGTGTGTCGGGGAAGCGTTTGACCGAATCGTTGAGAATGGTATTTACTTGTCCATAAGAAATGGTCGTGAAAAAGGGTATTGTTAGCAATACAATTTTGAGAGCATGAAATGAAAAATATTTTGAAAAAATTGTTGTCATACAGTACGATTAAGAATTGTCGATATATTCCGAAGAACACGACTTGATTTTTCACACCACGTAGTAACATTTTGGATCGAAACAAGAGAAAAGAACGTTTTTGTGTAAATTCAAATTACGTAATTCCGCTCTTTCGTACGATGTGCAAAGTAGTTTGTAAAGGTACAATAAAATGTTGTAGCGATGCATTCTTGATACAATAACTCAAATTTTATTGCGTCCTCCCTGATAGCGGATAATGTCTTATGAACATTGTAGCTTAATTTTGACCTTTGGTGTTTCGTACCAACCGGTAAGTGCTATAATGCCTTCACGACACGTTATGTCCCGGACCTGTTATATTTTTGAACAAATTTGACACGTGGATTTAACCCGACGTCAAACCACAAAAAAAAAACCGAAGCTCCTTTTTCTTCCAAAAGTTCTTCGGTCATTTTAAGTAGTGAAAAATAATTATTTGTTTTATGTTTGATTTAAGCCGGGAAGCGTGTGTCTTATTTTACCCGTTCCACGTATGATCCGTCGCGCGTATCCACTTTGATGGTTTCGCCTTCATTGATAAATAGCGGCACTCGAACGGTTGCGCCCGTTTCTACCGTAGCCGGCTTGGTCGCGTTTGTAGCAGTATCGCCTTTCATACCCGGTTCCGTGTACGTGATTTCGAGCACTACATGAGCGGGTAACTCGGCAAAAAGTACCGTGTCAGTTTCGGCATGGGATACCACGTCAATTTCCATTCCTTCTTTCAAAAAATCAACCCCGGTAATCAAATCTTTCGCGATAGGTATTTGCTCGAATGTCTCGTTATTCATAAAGATATAACCCAAGTCATCTTGATAAAGATATTGATACGGACGACGTTCGATTCTAACTTCATCTAACTTTGTTCCGGAGCTGAATGTCCGTTCCAGCACCCTTCCCGTAACCACATTTTTCATTTTGGTACGAACAAAAGCCGGTCCTTTACCCGGTTTTACATGCAAAAATTCAATTACATTATAAAATTGACCGTCCATATCAATACACATACCATTCTTAATATCTGCCGTTGTAGCCATAATTTTTTTTGTTTTTTTTCTTAAAATTTGAATGCAAAATTACAGGATTTTTTTTATAATCACAAACGCGAATACGACAACGCGTATTTTGCAAATTCAAGTCGTAAATGCCGTTCCTTTAACCATCCGTTCCATACCTGCCATATCTTTCCGTACTTCAACGTGGTTAAACCCAAAATCTTCAAGTATAGACTTCACGCTTTGCGCCTGATCGTAATGCGTTTCAAAGTAAATCGTCCCGTTGCGTTTGAGATGTTGTAACGCGAATTCGGCTATTTTTCGATAGAAAACCAACGCGTCGTCGTCAGGGACAAACAACGCAGTACTTGGTTCGAAATTTACCACGTTCGCGTCCATGTTTTTCCGTTCGGAAACAGGTATGTATGGCGGATTGCTAACCAGTATATCGAACAGCCCGTACGCTATTTTAGGACAAAGAATATCATCTTGAATAAAGTGAATATCAACACAGTTGATTTCTGCGTTTTCATGAGCCAACGCCAGTGCATCTCCAGATAGGTCTATCGCGGAAACAGATATCGCGTTAAATTTTTTCTTCAATGAAATCGGAATACAACCTGTGCCTGTGCCTATATCCAGCAACGTCGCTTTTGTGGAGCAATGATTCAGGTCATCGACTATCCATTCTACCAATTCTTCCGTTTCGGGACGCGGAATCAAGGCTGCCGAATTTACTTTAAACCTTAGCCCATAAAATTCGACTTCACCCAAAATGTATTGAATGGGTTCGCTCGTTTTCAATCTTTCTATAAACTCTTCCCCGACTTTCCTTTGTTTTTTATTTAGCACGAGCCGGTTTTGTACCAACAATTGTGTTTTTGTCAGTCCCGTAATTTTTTCCAACAGTAAGTAAGTGAACGTATTTATTTCTTTCTTGGAATAAATACTTCTCAAACCATCGTGAATGATTCGTGAAAAGTTTTGCATATGCAAAAATAATTAAATTCATTCAAAATAACGAATCGCTGAAAATTTACATAGCGTCCCCATTCGCTATTGTACAACGTCTAAAAAAAGATTACTTTTGTATGAAAATAATGAAACACGGACTTTGCCGATGAAAAAATGCACCCTCTTTTTATTGATTGTTACATTAACTTTCAGCAACCTATTGGCGCAGACATCCCTCAAGCGCGAAATGCGAGCGGTATGGATAGCAACGGTCGCGAACATTGACTGGCCCAGCAGACAGGGACTGTCCCCCACTCAACAACGGACTGAAATGCGTGAAATGCTGGATAAGATGCAGCAAAGCGGAATTAACGCAATCGTATTACAGATTCGGCCTACCGCCGACAGCTTTTACCCATCGGATATCGAGCCGTGGTCCATCTATCTCAACGGACGTCAGGGACAACGTCCCACTCCCTACTACGACCCACTGCAGTTTATCATAGAAGAAGCGCACAAACGTTGTATGGAAGTACACGGCTGGGTAAATCCTTACCGAGTTACCAATGAAAATGGACATATCTATCAGTTGGATAAAAACCACTTGTACCATAAAAATCGAGATTTATTCGTCGAATACGGCGGAAAGTACTATTTCGACCCGGGGTTGGACGAAACGCGCCAATTTCTAAACAAAGTGGTAGAAGATATCGTCATGCGTTATGATATTGATGCTTTGCATTTCGACGATTATTTTTACCCATACCCTGTTAATGGCCGCGATTTTCCGGATGCGGAAACCTTTCTCAATAATCCGCGTGGATTTATCAACAAAGACGATTGGCGCAGAAATAATGTGGATATGGTCATTGCTGAACTCCAAAAAAACATCAAGAGTTTGAAACCCTGGGTACAATTCGGAATAAGTCCATTTGGCGTATGGCGCAACAACAACGTTGACCCGCGCGGGTCGGCAACCCGCGCCGGAGTACAAAACTACAGCGATCTGTACGCCGATATTCTGAAATGGTTGAAAGAAGGTACCATCGACTACGTTGTCCCGCAACTCTACTGGGAGATTGGGAAGAAAGTAGCTGATTACGAAGTCCTTGTAAAATGGTGGTCTCAAAATACATTTGGAAAGAATCTTTATATCGGTTTGTACGCTTCTGGCTTGGGAATAAATAAAACATCTGCCTGGAAAAATGGCAACGAATTAGCCCGACAACTGAAGATGAACCAGCGTTTTCCAAAAGTGGAAGGTGCCGTATATTTCAGCGCGAAAACGTTCAACCACAATCCGCGCGGACTACTTGACACACTAAAAACCAACTACTACCGTTATCCGGCGCTTCAACCCATTTCGAAAAACATACCGGGCGAAGCTTCCGCCCAACCGCAAAATCTACGTATCGTGAAAGACGGTAAACAGGCTTTTTTACTTTGGGACGCGGTAAACGAAGATGGTGGATGTAAAGTGATGTATTACGTGGTATATGGCTTCAAGGGAAATGAAGTCGGCGATATGAACGATGCTTCGAATATCATCATGCTGACTACGGACAGTTGTGTAGATTTGCGACAAATAGAGCACAAACTTAAAGGACGAATGACTTTTGTAGTTACTGCCGTAAACCGCTACAAATGGGAAAGCCGTCCGACACACGGAGTTTCAAGAAGACTATAGCACGCTGATTTTTCAACACAAAGAGAGCTATTTGGAGTCGTTTTGAGTTCGTTTTTTTACAGAATTGAAAATTTATAAACAACACAATACATGTACACAAACACAGAAATTGCAAAAGACATCTATTACGTAGGCGTAAATGACCGCACGAAATCGAAATTTGAGAACATGATTCCCCTACCTTACGGCATTTCGTACAATTCTTATTTGATTGTCGATGAAAAGGTCGCGTTGATTGATACCGTCGATATTTCATTCGGGGATATATTTATCGCTAAAATCCAATCCCAACTAAAAGATAAACCTATTGATTATCTAATTATTAACCACATAGAACCCGATCATTCCGGTTCATTGGCGTTAATCCGAAAATACTATCCCAACGCGACCATTGTGGGCAACAAGAAAACACTGGAAATGCTAAACGGATACTATGCCATTGACGACAATGTGTTGGAAATAGCCGATGGAGAAACCCTTTCGCTCGGCGCGCACACCCTTCAGTTTTACCTGACCCCTATGATACACTGGCCCGAAACGATGATGACATTCGATCAAAACGAGAAAGTGCTTTTCTCCGGCGATGCGTTTGGATGCTTTGGCTCACTTGACGGCGGAGTAATGGATTCGGAGATTAATTTGGAAAAATATTGGAGTGAAATGTACCGCTATTATGCCAACGTTGTGGGAAAATACGGTTCTCCCGTACAAAAAGCATTGCAAAAACTCACTTCGGTTGACATTCGGATTATTTGTGCCACTCACGGACCTATTTGGAAAAAATACGTTTCCAAAACAGTAGACATTTACGACCGACTTAGTCGCTATGAAGGCGTCGAAGGCGTAGTTGTGGTTTACGGCTCCATGTACGGCAATACGGAACGCATGGCGGAAGCCGTAGCGCAAGGCTTAGTACAAAATGGAATCAAAAATGTAATCATACACGACGCGTCCAAGTCGGATGCTTCCTACATATTGCGAGATATATTCAAATTCAAGGGATTGGTTATCGGAAGCCCAACCTATTGCAACGATTTACACCCGGAAATCGGTTCTCTCCTTCATAAAATAGCGCTTCGTACAATCCGTAAAAGAGATTTTGCTCATTTTGGTTCTTCTTCTTGGGCGGGAGTTTCCAACAAGAAATTGAGAGAATTTGGTGAAAATATGAAATGGCGTGTCGTTGATGATAGCGTGGAAGAAAAAATGGGCTTGAAAGAAAATAATTATTTCAAGTGTATCCACTTGGGGAAAAAATTGGCAGAGTTGCTCCGTACACCGGAAGTTGAAGATCCGGATTGCTAAAAAAACAAATCAAGTTTCAAGTGTTTTTAAGAAGAATGGAAGAACTTACACTCATCACGCCATCTGTACTTTTCTCAGCCATATCGCTGATTTTACTGGCATTTACCAATCGTTTTCTGGCCTATACTTCTCTCGTTAGAAGTTTGAAGGACAAATACCTGCAAGACAAATCCAGCGTTACCAAAGCCCAGATTGAGAACTTAAAAAAACGGCTGAAACTTACCCGTCAAATGCAACTTTATGGTACAGCGAGCCTTTTATTATGCGTTGTTACGATGTTCTTGATTTACATCGGTTGGCAAAATACAGCCGTAGTTGTTTTTGCCGTCGCTTTGTTGCTACTGATACTCTCTTTGACACTCTCAGTTTGGGAAATTAACATCTCGTCCAAATCCATAAAAATTCATTTAAGTGATATGGAAACCACCCCTTAGTCATATATGCAAGTTCTACTAAGGTTAAAAACAATAGCCGCATTTCGAATTCACAACACCCTAAAATTGATGTTGATATGGAAAAACACAATAGAAAACTTCCGATTAAAGGATTAGAAAGTCTTGGCTTTGTACGCGTCGCTTCCGCTATCCCCGAATTGCAGGTGGCTGATTGCGCTTTCAATGGTTCAAAAATTCAAGAATTGATTGAAAAAGCGGACGTTGAAAACGTAAAGATTGTATGTTTTCCGGAATTGTGCATTACCGCGTACACCTGTGGCGATTTGTTTTTCCAAAAAAAAATGTTGGATGACGCTGAAAACACGTTGGCGGAATTAGCAAAAAATACGGCTGCTCTCGATATCATAAGTATCGTGGGAATGCCGGTCAGAAAAGACAACCGGATTTTTAACGCGGCTGTCGTTTTTCATAAAGGCGAGATAATCGGTGTCGTTCCCAAAATAAATCTTCCGAATAACAACGAGTTTTACGAAAAAAGATGGTTCGCTTCCGGCAAAGGCTATGAAACGGATTACATCCAACTTGCGGGACAAAAAACATCATTCGGCACAAATTCTGTTTTCCGATTCAATTCCTGTTCGTTTGCCATTGAAATTTGCGAAGACTTGTGGATGCCTATTCCACCCTGCTCATATTTGGCAATCAACGGTGCCGAAATCATCTTCAATCTTTCGGCAAGCAATGAGTTGACAGCCAAACACGTCTATCGCCGACAACTCGTCGAACAGCAATCCGCCCGCTGTCATGCAGGCTACGTTTACACGTCCGCCGGACACGGCGAATCAACGACCGATTTGGTGTTCTCAGGTAACGCACTCATTGTCGAAGACGGAAAAATACTGGCGGAAAGTGATCGGTTTTGTTTTGAGCCACAACTGATTATAAGCGAGATTGATATTGAACGTTTACAAGCCGATAGGATTCGAAACAGTAACTTCTTTAACGAAAGACAACCGGAAAAATACCGGACAATAGACATTGAAGCCTACTCGTCTGAGCAAGAGAAGGACGATTTAAAGTTGCATCGTGCTTTCCATCCGCATCCTTTTATTCCGCCGGCAGAAGCACGTGATGAAGCCTGTCACGAGATATTCTCCATCCAAGTGAGCGGATTGGCTAAACGCTGGCAACACACCCATTCTGAAAAGTTAATCATCGGCATATCGGGCGGTTTAGACAGTACCTTGGCACTCTTGGTCAGCGTGAGAACTGCTGACAAATTGGGTTACAATCGAAAAAGAATTCTCGGAATAACCATGCCCGGATTTGGCACTACCGACAGGACATACACCAACGCCATTGAACTCATGAAGTCGCTGGAAATATCCTTGATGGAGATAAGCATCCAAGAAGCGTCCCTACAACATTTCAAAGACATCGGACACAATCCGGATACATACGACGTAACCTACGAGAATGTACAAGCCCGCGAACGCACGCAAATCTTGATGGATTTGGCAAACAAGCATAACGGATTGGTTGTGGGTACGGGGGACTTATCCGAAATGGCACTCGGATGGTCAACCTACAACGGCGACCACATGTCCATGTACGGCGTAAACAGCGGTGTGCCGAAAACACTTGTCCGTTATTTGGTAGGCTGGGCAGCACAACAGCTGGATAAAAAATCAGGCTCGATACTAACCGATGTGCTTGAAACGCCTGTAAGTCCGGAATTGCTTCCCGGAAACGAAAACGGTGAGATTAGTCAAAAAACGGAAGATATCGTTGGTCCTTACGAACTGCACGACTTTTTCTTGTACTATTTCGTTCGCTTCGGATTTACACCTGAAAAGATTCTATTCTTAGCACAAAATGCTTATGCCGAAAAATATCCGACAGAAATTATTGAAAAATGGCTAAAACTCTTTATTAAACGTTTTTTTCAGCAACAATTCAAACGCTCTTGCGTACCGGACGGACCCAAGGTCGGAAGTATTAACCTCTCGCCTCGCGGCGACTGGCGTATGCCGAGTGATGCCGTCGCGTTCGAATTTTAAGATTTTTTTGAGAACTATTTTCGTCGTCGATTCGTTTTAGTTATTTTAGGCTTGGGTAAAAATTCAATCTATCCCGCGCATGCTCAAAAAGGACAAATCTTGGCTTGTATTCACACTGATACTGGTTATTTTCGGTATTGTAGCGTATGTGCTGATTACAAAAGGTGGCGCGTTGGATGCTACATTGAATCGAAGTTCCGCGTTCGGCACGGAAGCCCCGTTCGCACTCTTCAAAACGCTGACATTTCATAATCTCGTGGAGCCGGCGGCGATGATACTCTTACAAATCATCGCCATTTTTATCGTTTCGCGTATTTTTGGCGCGCTTTTTACCAAAATAAAACAACCGTCGGTCATCGGCGAGATTCTTGCCGGTATCGTATTGGGTCCATCCCTGCTGGGAGCCGTATCTCCCGACGTTTACAATTTTCTATTCTCGCCCGAGTCGTTAGACAGCCTGTACATTATTAGTCAAATCGGATTGATCCTATTCATGTTTACCATTGGTATAGATCTGAATTTGAGCGAATTGAAAGAAAAATTCAAAAGCACCTTTATCATCAGCCAGTCCAGTATCATTGTTCCCTTTATTTTAGGAATGGGACTAGCTTATGCCATCTACGTCGATTTTTCTCCGCCAAATTCTAACTTTACATCCTTCTCCCTATTTATCGGCATATCCATGAGTATTACCGCTTTTCCGGTACTCGCTCGTATCGTACAAGAAAAAGGATTATCCAAAACACATCTCGGCACCATAAGCATAGGAAGTGCCGCCATCAACGACGTTACGGCGTGGGTACTGCTCGTAGCCGTGATAGCTATCGCACAAACCGGCAGTTTGACGAGTTCTATCTATACGCTTCTCTTTACACTGCTATACATCGTACTGATGCTTTTTGTCGTTCGACCGTTTATCAAGCGGATTGGCGATGTTTATCAAAACGAAGAGTTGATGAACAAAAGTATTTTCGGATTTTTCATTTTGATACTTATCATTTCAGCTTACACCACACAACTTTTGGGCATACACGCTCTGTTTGGTGCTTTCATGGCCGGTTTAATCATGCCGCCACTTCCAAAATTCCGTAAACTGATGATTGATAAGATAGAAGATCTTTCCGTCTCCTTGTTATTACCGCTATTCTTTGTTTATACCGGTCTGAAGACCGAAATCGGACTGCTGAATACGCCATCCCTATGGATATTGACCTTGGTTTTTGTCGTGATTGCTATTGCCGGCAAATTGGGGGGAAGTGCTATCGCAGCTCGCGCCGTTGGCGAATCGTGGCGCGACAGCCTGTCCCTTGGCGTACTGATGAATACCCGCGGACTGATGGAGTTGATAGTGCTGAATATCGGGTTGGAAATGGGTATTCTGCCTCCGGTTGTCTTTGTCATACTCGTTATCATGGCGTTGGTTACTACCTTTATGACTACGCCGATGCTTCATTTTATTGAAAAGATTTTCCCTGTTAAAAAATCGGACGAAGCAATGCAAGTCCAAGAAGATGTTTTCCGCGTACTCATTGCTCTTGGCAATCCGGCGAGTGGCGACAACCTGCTTCGCGTAGCCAAGAAAGTACTTGACGGAGCCAGAAACTCGTTGGCGGTAAACGTGTTGCACATCACAGCCGGAACCGATTTACACCCGATTTATAGCGAACAGTACGCGGCAGAAAGTTTTTTGGCTATTCAAAAGACTTCAGAAAAACTTCAAATTCCGATTACGACCGAATACCGTGTGGCTGATAATGTTGAAAATGAAATTGTGAGTATCGTAAATAATGAGCATTATGATTTTCTCTTAGTCGGCGGGGGGATTCAACTGAGTAAAGATTCATCGGGAACTCCGAAGATACTGTTGGAAAAAGTGCCTTGGCTCGATAAGCTCATTGATAAACTCATACGCGATAAGTCCATTCTTTATCCCGGCACACTGCTACACGACAAAACACGCTATTTTATCGAAAACAGCACGAGTAGTGTCGGCGTATTTATCAATCGGGATTACAAAGGAATAACCGGTGTTACGGTTTTTGTGGTAAGTGATGAAAGAGACGATTTCGTGCTACGGTATACCCGGAGAATTATGCGGAACAACAGCGATGTTTCGGTACAGATTTTGGATTTGACAAATTCAAACAAAACGAATGAAAGTATTGCGGAAGGGTTACGGATACTGCTTGAAAACTATCGTTCTCGTGTGAAAATCACGAAAATAGATAATATCGAAAGTGTTAATTTGCATAAATACAACTTTATGATGATCAGTTATCAGACGTGGGATTTATTGCTTGAAGATCATCCGCAAATTTTGAGAAATATTCCATCAACGCTGATTATCAATAAAAAAATAAGTCGATTTTCCAAAGGGGAGATGAAATTGAGTCAGGAATTGGTTAAAAAAGGAATGGAACCGGAAAGTTTGGAAGAATTTTAGTAAATCGTTCGAATAACTCGTTCTATCACGTTATTTTCAAATCCACGGCTCTGCGCAAAACGAAACAGTTTTCCTTGTTTTTCGTACTCAAAATTGTACTTTAGCGTTTTCACTTTGTTCTGAAGTAGTGTCGCCAGCAATTCTTCGTATTCTCCTTCGTCAATCTTTTGTACCGCGTCGGCAATTAATTGCTTGTCAATACCTTTTTCGCGAAGCGCGAGCGAGATTTTTATTTTTCCCCATTTATTGAAACGAAATTTATCCCCGGCAAACGAACCGGCGTATCTTTTCTCGTTGATAAAATCATCGATTTGCAATTTTTCGATAATCTTGGTTCTGTCGGGTTCACTTACATCCCATACTTTTAGTTTTGCTTCCACTTCAGACACACAGTGCTCTGATATGGAACAATAGGAAGCCGCTTTGCGCAACAAATCGTCGAAAGAATACAACTTTTTCATACGAAGTAGTATTATGTATTTCGCAAATTTAAGGATTATTTTTCGAGATGAGCATTTTTAGACCGGAAAATTAGCTTCATTTCGGTTTGACACAACCGAAACGAAGCTGTGTTGTACGGTACTTACTCGTCAAACGGAAAACTCTTGTGGCTTCCGTCGCAAAACGGTTTTTTACCGCTCCGTCCGCATCGACAAAGAAAGGTGTTGCCGGTCATCTCTTTTTCCTCGCCCGATGGTAAAACCAGCTTAAATTCGCCGGAAACTAAATAGGGTCCACCTTTGTTGATTTTGATTTTTAATTCTTTTTCCATACTAATGTAGATTTTAATGATTATTCTTTTTTCCTTGTGTTTGATGTAGTCTAACGGAATATATTGGTTTTCAGCTATACACAGGCAGGGATTTTACCCACTGAACTTCCCACGAAGAACTGAACATTAAATTTACCGCTTAACTATCCTACGAAGCACGAACCCCGTGCTTGCGTATAGGTAATGTTATCGCTTCGGTGTTCATCTTAGGTCATTTGTTTGTCGGTCGTATTAATCGTGCGGTTGAAGAGACATACTCTTTGCCAAACTTGAGTTAGAGCTTTGGCCTGTGTGGCTTGGCAAAGTGTTTGACTGTCGAGTGTTGGCACTTTATACTCTTGTTATTTCGTCCATTAATGCTTTACGCTGTGGGTACTGTTTCTTGAATAATTCGATCAACTCATTTACTCGCTCGCTTCCTCCAAGTTTTTTCATTCTTCGCAAGTACCTGCAAGCTGTTTGGTAATGATTTCGCCCTACATATTTTTCAACATAATTATTAACCCGACGTCTATATAACGGAAATTTAGGCAGCATATTCAATAGACTTGTGTTTAAAATATTTATTCACTCTTTCGGGAGATTCCACCAACATTTGCATATGCTCTTGCACGTTGCTTTGTAATTTTTCTTTTGTTTTTGGCGACTCGACTTCTTCATAGACATGCCTTGCTTTAGATCTCAGTTGAGGTATTCATCGGGATTCAGTTCCGGCGAATACGATGGTAGAAAAAACAAGGCGATTTTCTTCTTGTTCTTTTCCGCCCATTCTTTTACAGGCTTGCTGTGATGAACTCTTACATTGTCCAATATGACGTATATTGTCTTGTGGCTTGATTGAATCAACTGCTCTAAGAATTCGATGAACTTATCCGAGTTCATTGTATCGCAATAGATCATAAATTGTACTTTCCCTTGATTGGTTACAGCGGATATCATGTTTGTTGAAAATCGTTGGGACATACTCTCTTTTACCGGTGTCTTGCCTTTGGGGGCATAACATCTTCCAGGAGTGAAATTATTAATTACGCCCGATTCACCTTACCAATGAAACTCGGATCCTTCAGCCGAGGCAACTGCCATGATGTTTGGGTAGACTTCATCCAACCATTTTTGTACTT
>JBKEBE010000100.1:0-21394 GCA_047973025.1 Paludibacteraceae bacterium | reverse complement strand
GTTGAGTTCACGTTCAATGAGTTCTTTGACTGCCTTGCGTGTCCACAATGCAAAATCCAACTTCAATTGGTCTGGCATTGTGTCTGTGATTAGCTTTTGAATCAACTTTTCTTGCTGTTTATTCAGTTTGCTAGCTGACTCGGAGCTTACACCGGGTTTCTTGTCTTTCAGACCTGAATGTCCTTCGGCTTGATAGCGTTTCCATGTATTGCTAATGGTGTTTTTATTAACTCCAAGCGTTAAGGCGATATCACCCTTTTTATGACCTGCTTTTACTAACGAGATGATATTACGTCTCTGTTGTTCGCGAGATTCTTTTGATAGTTTTCTTGCATCTTGTTTCATGATGCAAAGACATTAAATATTTATGAAATAATTGCCGTCAGGCTAATAAACTGTTTTTTAACTAAAAATCCCTTTCTCGGAAACTGAGCTAAAAAAATTGGCAAAAGCACAACGTGTTAGATGCGTTTGATTGAAGAAAATCAATGAATACCTACGTGTGTCTGTATCTCTTGTAGTATATTACGGGTTTGGGGTGGACGTATTTTTTAATTCATGTAACGGATTTGCATAAAGAAGTACGTATTCGTTGTCGAACAAAGGAGATAACGCTATCTTGTCTTCGACACCCAAAAACTCCAAGCTGTTATTTTTGGCTTGAATGCCGCCATCTTCCGCGAATCGTAATTCAATGAAATTTGACCGAACATTGGATTGAACGAATTCATTTTGCTCCTCGGTATTCGTCTTTTTCAGCCATTGATCCAATCTGATTTCGGGAAGCTCCAATCGCAATTTTTTCCATCTTGTATCATAAAACTGTACATACGAGCTGCAGATTGGGGCGCACACGGTATTGATAATTCCCAAAACCGTATCCTTTTCGTGTCGAAAAATTTTCATTTCGAATCGCGCGTTCGGAGTCGCTTGTACGCTAATGTGCTGATTAACTGTATCCAATGTGAGAAGTTTTACAGGACTTCCAAACATATTCTCCAGCGTATCTTTCCCCTGTGTTTGATAATTCTCAATAAGCTCTACCCTATAGGAGCTAGCAAGAGTCGGCATCACACTCAAAGGCATATCTACAAAATAATCAACTATCTTTTGAGAATGTATCGATAAACTAATTATAAGAACGACTAAAAGTGTTCCCCACGTTTTTTTCAATTTCATTTATTCGTTTAATTGTTAATGTGCTATCGTTGTTTACCGGAAAAACTTCATTTGTCAAAGAGTCGGTTTTGTCGTTTACGTATTTTTTATTCCCGATAAAACTACGCCAAAGTTCGTTCCAATCGTTAAAATCTTCCTTATACATCACACCTACTCCCTGAATGTAGGGTGCCGCGCGTAGCGAATACCGATCTACTGTATGGTTGTAGGCTTTTAGTCTCCACTTTGAATTTTGAGAGAAGATGTATTCCATATCCAAATCGCCGATAAATTTATTTTTGGAGAAATTGTCATCGCGGTAGCCGATGTTTCCATTGATAATGAAACGGTTATTGGGTTGGTACATGATTTCGCCTTCATACTCTTGCGAAACTGATGAACCGTATCCGGAAGAACGGTAATTCACTCCGAATGAAAGATTATTGGACACTTGCGACAACCAATTGTTTAGTTGTCCGGATAAGGTACTGGTAAGGAACGAAATTCCGGTACTGGTGGCTGCCGGATCCGGTGTTGAGCGGTTGTAATCCGGTGTGTAAAATTTCCCGAAGAGGAGTAGGTAGACCATCTGCCTGTTCATCATTTCTTCCGTATTCATCAAATTGCGAACTTGCATCTTCAGGGTTTCGTCACTTGATGGTAGATTAATATCAAAATGTATCGAAGGTTGCGTAAGTTCGTCTTTCAAAGATAGAATTGCTTCCACCGGAATGCTACTCCGATCTGTTGACGCTAAAATATCCGACGACATCAAATCGTATAGAGACGCGGTAAGCGAATGGATGGCGCGAATATCCAATCGGGCGTTTTCCGGAATACCGGAAAATACGATATTACTTCCTTCTTCGATTCGGAACTGCTTCATGATAAGATTTTGGAGGTTAAATGAAAAATTACCTTGATTGATGGTATAACCGCCGTACATCCGAAAATCATTGTTTACATCATACTCTATCCGAACATTTCCGGCTCCGTTAGCGGTAATCACATCTCCCGATTGGGGATTGATAATCAGTTGAATATCAGCATCAGGTGTAACATCCAATTGCAAAGTAATAAACATGTCGGAATGCTTATCGATTATTGGGCGGGGTGCGCTTGTTTGGGTAGTGTCTCTGTTGACAAATGTAATGAAGTCATTTTGATTAAGCTGAGAAGTTTCGTCGAGCGAAATGTTTATTTTTGTTCGGGGTTGCGTAACCGCGTTTACATTGATGTGAGACGTATTTTCGTCTCCATAGATGTGCACTTGTCCCGTACCATAAGCTTTCCCGTAAAACGAACCATTGTCTGTCGATTTCGTATCCAAAGCCAGCATGTTTTGCACGTTTATATCCACGTCATATAGCATATCTTTGAATGAGCCGTTGTGTGTTATCAATCCATTCAACACCCCCTGATTATTTTCCGCGTCGTATAGGGTAACATTAACCAATCGGATACTTTCGCGTGTCAGGCGGATACTGTCGGAAAATGAATAAACGGTATTCAAGAAATTGACTTTCAACTTTCCTTTATCGGCAAACGCGCTACCTTCAAAGGCAATGTCTTTCGATTTCCCGTACATCCGGACGGTACCGTGCGCTCGTACATCCATGGATTGAAAGATATTTCGAAGATAGCGCTGCAAGAATCCCAAGTTCAAACCGTCGGCATCATAAATTAAATCAATGGAGTCATTCTTTGGCGAATAAATTCCATTGGCTAACGCCACCGTATCGTTTCCTTCGAGGAAAGTGCCTGAGAGCATCAATTCCTGATTCCGATTGTCCCAGCCGGAATAAACGTAAGCATTTCCTATGGGCGATTTGTTTAATTGAGCATCCTTCACAAAAAGATTCGCTTCAAACGCCGGCTGCTTGAGAATTCCATAGAAATTGGCTGTTCCCGTCGTTTTTCCGTCAATGGTTATTGATTTTAGATTGACTAATTTCATGATGGGTTCGAGATCAATTTCATTCATATCCACAACCAGCAAATCACGTTCGTCTTTAGATGCAATTCCATCCACTACGATGTATTGCGAACCCTTTTGCAATCGAAAATTTTGTATATCTAACGTGTTGTCCGGATTTATTACGACCTGCGATGGATGTACTTTCCAAGCCGAATTGTTCAGAATAATTTCCGTAGGAAGAAAGCTAATCAAAGCCGAAGAGAAATTGTTCTCTTTTTTGAATTCCGTGTTGAATTGTAGTTCGCCGGCATTTAGGATCGAATCCTTGTTGTGCCAGCCAAACCGCGTGCTTAGTTTGTCATTTGCAGCACTTGCATTCAAATCAAAGTCCAGATAAGCATCATCCTGAAAATAATTTCCTTGTGCCGAGATATTCAATTTATCGTCTTCGTTATCCAGGTTCAAAACAATATCCCGAATCGTTCTTTTCCCGTACGAAAAATAAGGTGTTGACACATCCAAATTTTGAGCAGAATCTTCCAAATAACCGCTTATTGTAGTAACTCCATCCAATGCAAAAGGCAGTTCGAGTACTTCAGAAACCGATTTCGTATCATTCATAGTCAGGTTAATATCAATATGACTATTTTCATCCGCCTTCCATTCCTTTCTGACAATATTCCGACCGGTTACAGCCGGAAGATAGGACTGTACTACCGATGCAATAATCCCGGGTATAGCACTGTATTTGAATATGCCGTCGAAATACCCGTTGACAAGATCGGATGTTACCGAAAAACGGGAGTTTCCATTATCTACTTTTGATTCGAGAATCAATTCGCTTATCATCAACTCTTTATCGTTGTTTGCAAAATGAATGCTGTCGATCTTCAGAAAACCATTCGTATTGTCGAGCGAATTACCTACCATGCCGATATTGCCCTGAAATGAAAGTCGCGAGTCTTCGTATTTTTTCGTCCATTTCAACGCGTTCAGATCAGCATTTCCCACCCAAAGGTCAAAGTCAAATACCGGCAGTTGTTGTGTCAAATCGACTCTTCCGTTAAAATCGGCAAGCAGATTCGGGTCTTCTATTCGCATGACGCCATCGTAGCGGGAACCATCGTAACTCCCATCAACACTTATATCGCGATAGGTATATTGATGGATGTAGATTTCCGGAACAACTCCGGTTACCGTTCCCTGTACACTTTGGTGTTGTCTTTTGTAACCTTTGGTGTTGATCTTAAAGGCGGCTTTGCCCAAAGTCTCATTTGCCAAAAGGGAACCTAACTGAAAATTACCGGACTGAACCGTACCGTTGTAATAGATATCCCGCATCTTATTTTCTAATTGCAACAGGATATCCGTTTTTAAGATTCCCACATCCGTGGTGATATTACCATACAATACCAAGTTGCTGAAAAATCCCGATACGTTTCCTTGGAACTTTACCGTCCCCAATCGCGAAAGTTCGACGGGAAGGATGAAAGGCTCTTTCATCAGGCGGGAGACAAAATCTTGCGCTTCTCCACGGTTGGCGCGTAAATCTTTAATATCTGCATAGAAAAAGGTTTCGGCTATGTTGGGAATTCCGTTTATATCCACATCTGCCTTTACATGAAAAGAATTCCGGTATTGCAGATCAAGGTCTTGCACACGGAAACCGGAAATTTTCCCTTGTACCTTTCCCTGTAGGCTTACCGGTGCAGTCAGTTTAGCAAAATTGGGAACAAACGACGCGAAATCGCTTGGTGCCACCTTTGACGGTTTAATCTCAGCTTGTAATCTAACACTATTCAAGACATTTTTCAGACCGGCAATACTGTCATATTCCATCCGCACCGAGTCCATTTCCAAAAACGAATTCGGCATTTTGATATTGACATGAGGAAATCGAAATCCTTTTTTATAGCCTTCTAATCGTGTTTGCAGATCTTCGACAACTAAGCCGGAACGTTCCTTCGCGCTAAAAGAATGTATGTTTGCCAAGAGTGAATCGCCACGTAGGTAGTCTATTGACAATACAGTATTTATATCCCTAAGAATCAGAATATCACTATCAAATCGAGTCGTATCTTTTCGCACTTTACGCTTCAGATTGACTAATTTGAAAGAAGAATTGGTAATCCGAATGTCTTTGAAATTGAAATCGATCAATGTCTTCTCCTCATCTTTCTTGGACTTCCGAAAAGCTTTGAGAATAAAATCGATGTTGCTGATACCGGCTTCATCAATCACTAAGTTTCCGTCAAATTTATCGAATGAGACCTTATTGAAAATAAATGTACCCGAAAAAAAACGCCAAAAATCGAAATCAACATCTACTTTGTTCACATAGAGAAGGGTGTCTTTTCTTAAATCTTGAATGTATAGATCTTCCAACCTGAACGTGTTGAAAAGACGATAATCCACATCTCCGACGGTTACTTCAGTCTGAAGTTTCTCGGAAAGTATGGACGTTGCTTGATCGGCAATAAAATTTTGCACCTTGTTGCTATTGAGCAAGGCGTATAAAATTCCCGGTAGAGCGATGAAACTCAGCAGTACTATTACGATTATTTTCAAGATTTTTTTGATACCACCAACCAGATTGTTCTACAAAAGTAACTAATTTTTTACGATTTGATTATTGTATAGAACGCATTAGTTTGTATTTTTGTACCTGATAAACAGACGGATTAAAGCAAATTTAGTCTAATTAACGGAAATTAAAGCTATTTGAGCTAAAAATGTGCGCTAAAAACATCATTTTACTCGGCATAGAATCATCTTGCGACGACACATCGGCTGCCGTACTTCGCAATGGAGTGGTACTTTCCAACGTTACAGCCAATCAAAAAATACACGAAAAATACGGCGGCGTTGTTCCGGAACTTGCATCACGCGCACACCAGCAAAACATCATCCCTGTTGTACACGAAGCGTTGAGCGAAGCCGGAATTGACAAAAGTGAATTGTCGGCTGTTGCTTTTACGCGCGGTCCCGGGTTGCTGGGGTCATTATTGGTGGGGACTTCGTTCGCGAAAGGATTTTCCCAAGCACTGGACATCCCTTTGGTTGAAGTCAATCACCTGCAAGCACACGTTTTGGCTCATTTCATCAGTCAAGGAAATGAAGGGGAGCTATTTCCACGATTTCCGTTTCTCTGCTTGCTTGTCTCAGGTGGGAACTCTCAGATTGTACTCGTTCGAGACTATCTGGATATGGAAGTCATCGGACAAACCATTGACGATGCCGCCGGCGAAGCGTTTGACAAATGTGCGAAGGTCATGGGGCTGCCTTATCCGGGAGGCCCGCATGTGGATAGATTGGCAAAAACGGGCAATCCACAAGCATTCAAACTGAGTAAACCGCGGCTGAGCGGATTCGATTATAGTTTCAGCGGATTGAAAACATCCTTTCTTTATCTGCTCAGAGATCATTTGAAAGGAAATGCTAACTTTGTCGAAGAGAACTTGAACGATCTTTGTGCTAGCCTTCAGACGACTATTATTGACATTTTGATGGATAAGCTTCGTAAAGCAGCGCAAGAACTCGGTATTAAGCAAATTGCTTTGGCAGGCGGTGTATCCGCAAATTCCGCGTTGCGACAGGCTTTTTACAACCACGCCGAGCAGTACGGCTGGGAAGTATATATTCCACCGTTTGCTTTTACGACCGACAATGCCGCGATGATAGCCATGACAGGACATTACAAGTTTCTGAAAAACGAATTTTGCACACTGGATGAAACGCCTTATGCCAGAGTAAGTAATCTGCTTGATGAGAAATAGTTGAAAAGATTTGATTTGTCATAGAATTAGTTTATGCCGGATGAAATTTAGTTTAAATAAATTAAAACCATACAGTGAAATTATCTATTTCGTGATAATTTTACTGGCAGCACATTTTTTTTGGAAATTCTTTATTATAGGCGACGAGAGTGATGACCACGTTACTTTTTTCGGGATAGATATTTCATTCCCGTTTGTCTTTATGGCACAACATATTGCCGACGTTACTTACGATGTTTTGGTGTGGTTGGGTTATGACGTTACGTTGACTTCCAATAATGTTATTCAACATAATCTGAGTAAGAATGCCATACACATCGTGTGGGGATGCACCGGTATCAAGCAAGCGTATATTTTTTTCTGTATCGTCGCGTTTTACAAAGGTCCCTGGAAGCACAAGCTTTGGTATATCCCCACGGGATTATTTTGTATTTATTTGTTTAATATTTTTCGCATCATTCTGATTACGATAATCATTAATAAGAATCCGGAGCAGTTCGACTTGTGGCATGAACACATCATGAAGTACGCTTTTTACGCGTTGATCTTCTTGCTATGGGTAGTATGGAACGAAAAATTCGCGTCAAGACAACAGGATGGAAGTGTACAACGAAACTCGACACTCAAAATTCAAGACTGATGGTTTCGCCGTTGCTCACGCGTACCGCGTTAGCGGCTAAGGCTCCCATTTCATCTTCGCCTGCATAAACAAATACGCGGGCGTAAGGTTCTATCATTTTTTTGATGTAATTGACTACGAAATGACTGAAAGCCACGCCTCCGGTAAGAATGACGCCATCCACATCGCCACAAAGCACGGTAAGCATAGCGCCGATTTCTTTTCCGATACTGTAGGACATAGCCTGAAGCGTTAACGTTATTTTTTTGTCGCCATTTTCAGCCTTTTTGACTAATTCTTGTACGTCGTTACTGCCCAGATGCGCAATCAGACCACCCTTGCCGGCTAACATGCGAAGCAGCTTTTCTTCTGTGTATTGTCCGGAAAAACAAGTCTTTACTAATTGTCCCGCGTCAATCGTTCCGGAACGCTCCGGCGAGAAAGGACCGTAACCGTCAAGTCCTTGATTTACATCTACGACTTTGCCTTTTCGGTGTACGCCAACGGAAACGCCACCGCCAAGATGCGCAATCACGAGATTCAGCTCATCATAGCGTTTCCCGACGGTTTTGGCGTGATGACGTCCGGCGGCTTTCTGATTAAGCGCGTGAAAAATAGATTGACGTGGAAATTCCGGTAACCCGCTTATCCGAGCGATTTCATCAAACTCGTCAACCGAAACCGGATCAGCGATATAGGCTTTGCAATCCGGAATTTGTCGAGCTATCTTATCAGCCAAAAATGCGCCCAGGTTACTGGCATGCTCCCCACGCTCGGCGAGGCGAAGTGTTCCAAGCATCTTCTCGTTGATTTCATATACTCCCGATTTTACGGGTGACATCATTCCCCCTCGCCCCATTACCACCGAAAAATCAAGCATTATTTGTTGTTCTATTAATAATTTCATTATTAGATTGTAACGAAAATCAAACTGATCAATCACGTGTAAAAATTGATTTAACTCTTCTACGGAATGACGTATCGAAAATACATCTTTCGGGGTATTATCTTCAAAAACAGCCACTTTAGTAGATGTGGAGCCGGGATTGATAACCAAGATTCTATGCATGTCTTTTTTTTGACAAAGATACATGAAATTTAGTGAATAGATTGGGGACTGTTTTTGACAATATGTTATTTTTTAGCAAGGATGTACCGGTTTTCTCTGTTATTTTATCTAAAAATCTGTTAATCCGGATTTTTAATGTTTCTTTTTTTTATATTTTTGTATAAAACAAAAAGAAGTTTCTCGCTGTATAAGCTTACTTCCTCTCACGAAAACAATACCTCTTATCCTTAATTTAATTTATTTTATTTAAGCTAAAGAGTTCCTTTGACCCTCGTGAATATGTTCCATTATTAATATAGTCAACAAAATATATATACATCAAAATACACAAGCATGAAGAGTACTTTACGAGCCTACACCTTACACAATTACAAATCAATTCCGCAAATAGCAAAACTTTCTCCCGAGATGATTGAAGCCATAGAAGTGGTAGGGCGCGTACTCCCATTCAAAACGAACAACTACGTTGTTAATGAGCTGATAGACTGGACAAAAGTTGATTCTGATCCAATTTTCACACTTACATTCCCGAGAAAGGAAATGCTGGAACCCAAGCATTACCACGCGATAAAGAAACTTCTGGATTCTGAAGCCGAAAAAGATGTGATAGCTAAGAAGGTACATGAAATACGATTGGAACTCAATCCAAACCCCGCCGGTCAGGAACACAACGTACCGGAATTAAACGACATAAAACTAAAGGGAATACAGCACAAATATAAAGAAACCATACTTTTTTTCCCAAGTCAGGGACAGACCTGTCACGCTTACTGTTCTTTTTGTTTTCGTTGGCCCCAATTTTCGGGTATGTCCGGATTAAAGTTTGCCATGAAAGAAACCGGTTTATTGGTTCAATATCTACTTCGCCATGATAAAGTAACAGACATCCTTTTTACCGGGGGCGACCCGATGACGATGAGCGCGTCGCTTCTAACTTCGTATATTGAACCGCTTTTACAACCGGAATTTCAGCACATCCGCACCATACGGATTGGCACTAAATCCCTGAGCTACTGGCCCTATCGATTCACAAAAGACAATGACAGCAATGAGATTATCCGGCTGTTCGAGCGCATCGTTCAAGCGGGAAAGAATTTAGCTATTCAGGCACATTTCAATCATCCGGCAGAATTAAAAACCTTCGCTGTTCAACAGGCTATTAAGCGTATTCGAGCAACGGGAGCTCAAATTCGTACGCAGTCACCCTTATTGAAACACATCAACGACAAACCCGAATTGTGGGCGGAGATGTGGCGAAAACAGGTAGATTTGGGATGTATTCCGTATTACATGTTTGTCGCGCGCGATACAGGCTCGAAGCGATATTTTGAGCTTCCATTGGATAAATGCTGGGATATTTTCCGCAAAGCATACCGGCAAGTTAGCGGGCTTTGTCGTACGGTACGCGGGCCCAGCATGAGTTGCGAACCGGGAAAAATTCAGGTGTTGGGCGTTCAGGAAGTGTACGGCGAAAAAGTATATGTTCTACGATTTTTGCAGGGAAGAAAATCCGAATGGGTGGATATACCGTTCTTTGCAAAATATAACCCGAAAGCGACGTGGTTTGATGATTTAGAACCGGCATTCGGAGAGAAAAAGTTCTTTTTTGAATCAGACAAGCCAAAGTTCAAACCGTTGGAAATTGCATTTGAATAAATAAAGAGTCTAAAAATGATTAATTACTTCCATTACACACCAATAAACACACCAAACGCGAACAAAAAAGAAGCGATAATTGACTTTCTTTACACAAACTTGGAAAACTACGGGGATCCTAAAGAAGATATCGGAAAATGTATTGAATATGCGCTTAAAGAAACAAACTCCTTCGGAGGTTTTATTCTAACTGCGGAAGAAGACAACCGGATAGTTGGCTGCTTGGTAATAAACGAGACGGGTATGAAAGATTATATCCCGGAGAACATCCTGGTTTATGTCGCTACGCGTAAAGATTTTAGAGGATTAGGAATCGGGAGAACACTGATTGCACAAGTAATAGAAAAAACGAACGGCAACATTGCGCTTCATGTTGATCCGGATAATCCGGCGATAAAACTATACGAAAAAGTAGGATTTACAACCAAATATCACGAAATGAGATTGATCAAAAACCGATAAGAAAGAATGGCCTATATTACTTTCAACACAGCTAAACTAAAATTCAATTACGTAAAAATCAACAAACTGTTTGCTGAAAATGAAATTAAATGGTCTGTGGTTACAAAACTTTTATGCGGGAATAAGGCATTGCTTACCGAATTGCTTAAGCTGGATATAAAGCAAGTCAGCGATTCGCGCATTTCGAACTTACGGACGATAAAGAATCTCGATGCAAGTATTGAGACCATATACATCAAACCGCCTGCCAAAAATAATATCAGCAATGTAGTCAACTATGCCGACATTAGCCTGAATACAGAATCGCGCACGATCCGATTGCTATCAGACGAAGCTCAACGACAAGGAAAGATACATAAAGTAATCATTATGATGGAGCTCGGTGAACTAAGGGAAGGTGTAACGACCGAGAAACTTTTTTCAATGTACGAGACCGTTTATCAACTCAAAAACATTGAAATTGTCGGTATTGGAGCTAATTTATCTTGTCTGTACGGAGTTTTGCCCAGCAGTGATAAACTCCGACAGCTTATCCAATACAAAAATCTATTAGAAGACCGTTTTGGACAAAAAATAAGGTATGTCTCCGGGGGGTCTTCGGTTACAATTCATCTGATTTTAACGAATGAATTGCCGAAGGGTATTAATCACTTCAGAGTTGGCGAGACCTTGTTTTTCGGTACCGACGTATTTACCGGGCTTGAAATTGATGAATTGGAGAATGATATTTTTAAACTATACAGCCAAATAATAGAAATATCCGAAAAGCCGATGGAACCGGATGGCGAATTTGGTACCAACCTCGAAGGAAACACGTACGAGGTAAACGAAAATTTAATAGGCAAACGAGGTACGAGGGCTATAATCGATGTCGGATTATTGGATGTCGATCCGAATCATCTTCGACCAACCGACAAGCAAATCAATGTCGTTGGAGCCACATCGGACATGATCGTCGTAAATCTGGACGAGACCGAAAAGAGTTATAAAGTAGGCGATATTGTTGAATTTGATTTGGATTACTACAGCACACTGAAATTATTAAACTCAAAGTATGTTGTAAAAAAGGTCATCTAATATATTTACATACGTGAACCGAAAGGTATTTGAGTTACGAATTTTTACAATTCCTGTCGGTATAGATCTTGTAAAAACCGGTATATAGGTGTGGCGAAGTAGTCAGTCGTGGCTCGGCGGGTCGTCCATCATTTATTTCGAACTATTTTTTTGCGTTAAACTTTTTCCCCTACGTACAGGCTGCAAACTCCCATAAAGAAAGTCTGATATTTTAGGAGTTTAAATCCATTCCGCTTCAAGATTCCAATCAACTCTTGCCCTTGCGGAAAGGCTTTCATCGAATCGGTCAGGTACGAATAGGCTTTCGGGTCGTTTGCAAAGGTTCTGACAGCAAATGGTATTAACGTTTTCGTGTAAAGCAGATAACCCTGTTTGACGATGGGCATCTGTGGTTCACTCATTTCGAGAATGACAAATTTTCCGTTCGGATTCAATATGCGGTTGATTTCTCGAATGCTCTGTTCCAATTTGTCGAAATTTCGGATGCCAAACGATGTGATTGCCGCGTCGAATTGGTTGGACACAAAACTCATTTTGCTCACATCTTCCAGCTGAAGCGTGATGTTTTCGGATAGTCCGGCTTCTTCGATTTTTAACCGTCCTATTTCAAGCATTTTTTCGGAAATATCAATGCCTGTAACACGGCTGGGAGTTAAATATTCAAACGCCTTGATACTTATATCGGCTGTGCCGGCTGCGATATCGAGTATTTCTTCGTGCGGATAATTTTTCAGTATTTCAAGTGCTTTTTTTCGCCATCTTCGAGCCAAACCCATACTCATGATGTCGTTAAACTTGTCATACTGACGCGAGATGGTGTTGAACATCAGGTTCAGCTGTTGTGTTTTGTCTTCTTCCTTGTTGTAGGGTTTTACTTCTTTTATATCCATTTTTTTAGTAATCATCAATAACCAATTGCTGTTATTGATTAAATTTCAGGAGAAAAATGTTTTGCCAAACACAGTAGAACGTGTTCGGCACTCCCACTTTTGAGTGTCCGGTTTTATTTATGCCGTTTTTCTAATTCCTTGGCAATGTCAGTCAGCGAGTAACCTTTGGATGTCAAAAGGACGATGAGATGGTAAACCAAATCAGACGCTTCGTACAGAAATCCGTCTTCAGTACCGTTGGTCGCTTCGATAACGGTTTCTACGGCTTCTTCCCCTACCTTTTGCGCCATGCGGTTGATTCCTTTGCGAAATAAAGAAGTGGTGTACGAACCCTCGGGCATTTCGTCATACCGTTTTTTTATAAAATCCTGCAAATAAGCCAAGAACGAAATATCGGTCTTGTTTTCTTCACCCCAGCAAGTGTCGGCTCCGGTGTGGCAAGTAGGCCCTTCGGGATGGACTTTGACAAGTAATGTATCGTTATCACAATCCGGCATTATCGAAACAAGATTCAAGAAATTGCCACTTTCTTCCCCCTTTGTCCAAAGTCTGTTTTTACTACGACTAAAAAAAGTTACTTTACCCGTTTCCTGTGTTTTGGCGAGTGATTCTTCATTCATATACCCGAGCATAAGTACTTTTGATGTGTTGGAGTCTTGAATGATAACGGGAATTAATCCACCCGATTTTTGAAAATCTAAAAACATGGTCAATCTTCTTTGTGATTACGATTGGAGTATTAAGAAATGAATATTCGGCGAAAGTACTAAAAAACATACAAATGGACAAGATGACTTTCATGTGTTTAAAATTTATTCTTTTACATTAAGGACACATGGAACACGCCACGAATCATCCCCTTTGTGTGTCAAAGTTATTTTTACATGACTGTTTCTTAAAATAAAAATACCCCGCTCGGTGCAGAGGTATTTCTTCCTTGAGTTTCTATCCGAGCTTTATATCAGATGAATATTTTGGTTGAAACATTTTTCTTTCATCTCATCGGGCCAAATACTTGCCTGAATTTCTCCAATGTGGGCTTTCCTCAGGAAGAACATGCAAAGGCGCGATTGACCAATACCGCCACCGATAGAAAGCGGGAGTGAATCTTCCATCAGACGTTTATGAAAGAATAGATTCAAACGGTCTTCCGCTTCGGCGATTTTCAACTGATTAACCAATGCTGCCTTATCAACGCGAATGCCCATGGATGAAACTTCTGTGGGTACGTTCAATACCGGATTCCAAAGGATGATGTCGCCGTTCAGTCCGGGAAGTCCGTTCTCTCCGGGGGTAGTCCAGTCATCGTAGTCCGGCGCGCGCCCATCGTGCTTCTCTCCGTCGCCGAGCTTACCGCCAATACCGATAATGAAAACTGCTCTGTGTTTTTTCGTAATTTCCGTTTCGCGTTCTTTGGGCGTAAGAGTGGGGTAAAGCTGTCGAAGCTCTTCCGCGTGAATAAAGAAAATGTCTTGTGGCAGATAAGGTTTTATCTCGGGAAAACTTTCACTGACCAAGTATTCTGTACGCAGAAAAGCGGAATAAATTTTTCGGACAACATCCTTTAAAAATTCAATATTCCTGTCTTTTGCATTCATGACAAGTTCCCAATCCCATTGGTCAACGTAGAGCGAATGCAAATTCCCCAGTTCTTCATCTGCTCGGATGGCATTCATGTCTGTGTAGATACCGTATCCTTTCGGAATTTGGTAATCAGCCAGCGTAACGCGCTTCCATTTGGCGAGCGAGTGTACCACTTCGGCGCGAGCTTCGTCCATATCTTTGATGCCGAAATTGACAGCGCGTTCGACACCATTCAAATCATCGTTCAGTCCGGTGCCACGAAGCACGAAAAGTGGCGCGGTAACGCGTCTCAAACGTAGCTCTGACGATAAATTCGCTTGAAAGAAATCTTTAATTTTTTGAATTCCCAATTCGGTTTGCTGTGGATTTAAGTAAGGCTTGTAATTTTCAGGTTTGATAAAATAACTCATTGCGGAAAACGCTTTTTGATTAAATTTTTAGAAAATATTATGCAAAAATACAATAATTATTCTATTCTCAAAACAAAATGAATTTTAATTTGCTTTTCTGATATCATACAGCTTAAGTTTCTAAGCGGGAATGTTTTATGATCCGGCTTATCTGCTCACGGCTTCCACACCGAACATATTCCGAATGTCGTCCCCTTTCACATAAGCCGTTATCTCGTCCATTTTTTTTGGGAAAAGTGTTGCAAATTCGGAAAAATCCATGTTTTTTTAATTTTTTTTGGTGAAACGGTACAATATTTGAAATAATGTGTTATATTGTAGTTCTATAAAATGCTTCTTGTGATGCGGGCAGGGTTGAGACCTGTCCTAACTACAAGAGGCATTTTTATTTTATTAAATTGATCATATAAATATACTCCTTGCCATATCTGATTTCAACATTCAACCGCAAGTTCAAGCCTTTGTGAACTAATTTGTAATATCTATACCCGGTCACGCCTCTATTGATTTTATTTTGGTAGTTATGGATGTCTGTTTTTAGTCTTGTATCTGTTGTAAATTGAGCTTTATTAATGATTTTGAAAATATCTTTGGATAAGTCTTTTAAGTGGTTTTCAGTAAAGTGAGTAGCTATGCCATTTATTCCGCTTCTGTTGATGTTTATTTCCCCGGAAATAAAATTATCCACATCGACTCTAAGCCCATGTTTCGGTATATTTGCCTTAGCTCACTCCCGGATTTCTCTATCTTTTAGTTTCCGCTTTTTCTTTCTCGCGCTTTCCTCTGCTTCCGCAACCATTTTGCATATTCCGCCCTGCGGTACCGGCGTAACATCCTTATCGGTAGGTCTGACGGATCAGGCGCAATTCCAGTCGGACGGCGGTGTTGTACTCGGTTTGCAACCAATTGACGTGTAATCTTCGGAGATACGTAGAGTTAGCTTTTAAATCTCCGAAATGACAGCAGATTTCCGCTTCGTATAAAAAAAACAGCTTTCATTCGAAAAGCTGTTTTTGAAAATTATCAGGATAGAAAGCTTACTTTTTCTTCTTTCTTTCGTATTTGCAAAAGGAATAAGAATACGGATTTTTTTCATCAGCATCATATTCATCACATTCAACTTGTTCCCAGTCTTTTTCTTTGAATTTCGGGAAAAAAGTATCGGCTGCAAAATCTCCGTGAACCCACGTGATATACATGGTGTCCACATCCGGGAAAACCAGTGCCTGCTTGAATACGGAAGCACCACCGATGATATATACTTCGTCTTCGTGTTCACAAAGCTCTATTGCGTCGCGGAGTGAAACGGCTTCGTAATACTTGCTATAGTTCCCTTCGGGGATGGATGTTAGAACAATGTTTTTTCGATTCGGGAGCGCTCCGTTGGGAAGGCTCTCAAAAGTACGCTTTCCCATAATCACGGCGTGCTTGGTGGTTATGTTTTTGAAATGCTTCATATCCGCAGGCAAATGCCAAAGCAGTTTATTGTTTTTGCCGATAGCGTAATTGTCGGATACAGCAGCGATAATCGAAACTTTTGACATATATTTTTCTGGTTTGTATTGCAAAAAGTCAGAAATTCTTTTTTTGCCGACAACAAAGATATAAAAAAAGCGGAGAATAATTTAGTATTCCACGTGAGGCTTTTTTTGTTTGTTTTGGGACATTTCTTCTTCCTGTCAAACTGCGACAACACCCTTGATATGTGGGTGTGGGTCGTAATCCGTTAGTTCAAAATCATCAAATTTAAACTTAAAAAGATTATCTATATTAGGATTAATTAACATTTTGGGGAGAGACCGGGGCCGTCGGGAAAGTTGCAAATTTACTTGTTCCACGTGATTGTTGTAAATATGCACATCGCCAAAAGTATGCACAAATTCTCCGGCTTGCAGTCCGGTAACTTGAGCCATCATTTGCAGTAAAAGAGCATAAGACGCTATGTTGAACGGAACCCCCAGAAACGCGTCTGCACTTCGTTGATAGAGTTGAAGACTCAATTTTTCCTCTGCCACGTAAAACTGGAAAAGGGCATGGCAAGGTGGCAAATTCATGTTGGGAATATCCGCTACGTTCCACGCGCTGACAATAATCCGGCGCGAATCGGGATTATTTTTTATTGTCTCGATCGTTTCGTTGATTTGATCGATGTGTCCGCCACTGTAGTCGGGCCAAGAGCGCCATTGATACCCGTAGATATGCCCGAGATCGCCTGTTTCTTTATCCGCCCATTCGTTCCAAATACGAACGCCATTCTCTTGCAGGTATTTTACATTGGTATCGCCTGCCAAGAACCAAAGCAATTCGTGAATAATGGATTTTAAATGCAGTTTTTTTGTCGTCAGGCAGGGAAAACCATCCTGTAAGTTGAAGCGCATTTGATGTCCGAATATGCTTATAGTACCGGTTCCGGTACGGTCTTTTTTTTGTACGCCTTCATTCAAGATACGGCGAAGTAAGTCTTGGTATTGTTTCATAAGCCAATTAGTACAGTAATTTACGTACCACAAAGTTAGAGAAAAAAAACGAATGAAATGAGTTTCAGAGATGATTAGACCGGCACGCATATTAGAAGATACCGTAATTCGTCGAAACAACCCTAAATTCGGTACGGCGGTTAATTTGGTTGGTGGTTTCTTGCTCGTCAGGAGGTAGCGTGTTGACGAATGCTTCTGTGAGTTCGGTGTCTTCGGGTAGGAAAGCGTAAAGTTGATGGGTAATTTTGTCGATAACGAATGGTTTTGCTTCCCCGTATCCTATGGCTGTAAGCCGTGCCGCACCTATTCCGGCACTAATCATATAGTCTATGACGGATTGGGCGCGACGAGCTGAAAGCTTGCGATTATACTCATCATTACCCTTGTAATCGGTATGAGAACTTAACTCGATGGTAATATTCGGATTCTCCTTCATCATGTCGATCAGGGCATCTAATCCTTCTTTCGATTCAGGTCGGAGCGTTGCCTTGTCGAAATCGTAATAGATGTTGTCCAATTTTACCGAGTTAAAAGTCGGGGTAAGCATAAAGTTTCGCACAAACGTTTGACTTTTTTTGGTATCAACAACGCGCGTAGAGATACTGTCGCGAAGATTCAAATAATCGGAAGCTGATGCCTGCAATTGATAATCAACACCCGTCTTCAACTTAAAACGGTAGCTACCATCTCCTTTTGCGTTGATGCGGGCGTTTTCGCCGTCGTTTCCTACGATATTGATACGGGCATCGGAAATTGAATTACCGTTGCGAGCAAGAATTTTTCCTTCCAAAAAATATTCCAATTCGGGAAGGTCAAAGCTCCAAAGCGCGTCATACCCCCTGCTTTCATTTCGGTTGGACGAAAAGAAGCCGGAATTGCTCTCACCGGCAAATGTCATCCCAAAATCGTCCGCTGTGGAATTTAACGGCATACCCATGTTCTCGACTTCCCAACTGCTCGTACTGTCTTCGTTTTGGGTAATTGTTGCCTGAAAAATATCTAATCCGCCTATTCCTGGATGCCCGTTCGAAGAAAAAAAGAGTGTACCGTCCGGTTTGAATGTAGGAAACATTTCATCGGATTCGGTATTGATCTCAGACCCTAAGTTTTCTACATAAGTAGGTTTTGCGCCTTCCAATTTTGTCCGCCAAATGTCTTTTCCGCCGAATCCACCGGGCGCATCCGATACGAAATAGAGCATCGTCCCGTCCGGAGTGATGGCGGGATGACCTACCGAGATAGTGCTGTCATTAAATAGCGTAATGGTCGAAGGTGCGCCCCATTCGCCTCCCGAACGACTCGAGACGAGAATTAACGTTCCATCTCCTTTGTTGTCTTCCGTCATCGAGCGGGTAAAATACATCGAACTGCCGTCAGCCGGTAGCGAAGGAATGCCTTCATCGTTTTTGGTATTTACTTCCCCTGTTAGGATTTCGGGTTTTTCCCAATTGCCTTGATTATTTTTCTTTACGGAAAAAAGATGGTTGTTTGGTTGACCGCTTACCGTATTTTTTTTGGGGTCTTTTTCTTTTCGATTTACTTTTCGGTTGGATGTGAAAATTAGTACATCGGCTTCCGAATTGGTGTAAGCGGGACTGAATGTTGAACTTCGACCGGCGTTGAATTCTTTTACACGCTTGATGTTGTAACGAGACGGATTGTTTCTTAGACTATCGGCAAGACTGAGCCCGAGCAATCCGTTTTTCCCTTGTACATCATCCGGAAATGCTTCAAGGTAAATTTCATAGTTTTTTTGAGCATCGCGGTATTTGCCATTCTTTTGCTGGGTCTGTGCTAAACGCAGGAAAACAATCGAATCGGAATACTTGTTGCGTATCGCATTCTGATAAATCTGCTCGGCGCGGGGCAGATTAATTTTCCGATAGGTTTCTCCTTGCTTGAAGGCTGTCTCTGCACGAAGCGGCCTATCCTTGTAGGAAATACGGGAATAGGCTTTCTTGTACAAATTGCCTGCAACAGCATATTCTCCACTCTTAAAACTTTCATCCGCTTTGCGAAGTGTTTTTCCGACACCGGCACAGGACGATATAAGTAGAATGAAAAAAAAGAATATTAAACGCTGTGTTTTTTTGCTCCGCATAGAAAAGTTCTAAAGATAACTCATACAATAAACTCACTGAAACGGGTTTTATTGCATGAGTACGTGTTTTTTGTCCAAGATCAATGCTAAGGTAGCGACATCACAAACAGATAGAAAACATCGTTTTTTTCACAAAGAAATCAATGCGTAGGACACAACGTACTAATATTCTCGTGTTTAGCCGATGGGGGGATTACATCTTGCGTCTTGACTATAAAATAACCTTGTCTTGAGAGCAATCCGAGTTATGAGACTTAAAATAACTCGTGTATTACCAATCCCGAACGAAGTTTGGGCTCAAACCAAGTAGTCTTGGGTGGCATGATGTTGCCGGTGTCGGCAATGTCGATGAGTTGTTTCATAGAGACCGGGTAGAGTGCCAGCGCCATACGCATCTCTCCACTGTCCACCCGTTTTTTGAGTTCGCCCGGTCCACGGATACCACCCACGAAATCGACCCGTTTGTCGCTTCGAAGATCTTTGATACCCAGTATCTCATCCAAGATAAGATTGGAAGAGATAGTAACATCTAATACGCCGATAGGATTGTTATCATCGTAAGTATCTTCCTTGGCTGTAAGCGAATACCATTTGCCGGATAGGTATAGCCCAAAATTATGAAGCCGATCGGGTTTGTAGGTATTAGACCCTTTTTCTACTACCGTAAAATGGTTGGATAATCCGGCGAGAAATTCTTCATCCGACAGCCCATTCAGGTCTTTAACTACGCGGTTGTAATCGATGATGGTAAGCTGGTTGTCCGGAAAACATACCGCCATGAAGTAGTTGTACTCTTCATCGCCCCTGTGGTTCGGATTTTGGAGTTTCTTTTCATTGCCGACCAACGCGGCGGCAGCGCTACGGTGGTGTCCATCGGCAATGTAAAGCGATGGTATCTCCGCGAAAATTTCCGTAATGCGCTGAATCGTCTTTTTATCATCAATGACCCAAAAAGTATGACCGAAACCGTCTAATTCCGCAACAAAGTCATATTCAGGTTCGTTCTTAACGATATCCGATACGATAGCGTCCAGTTCAGCGTTGTTTGGGTAAGCAAAAAATACTGGTTCGATATTGGCGTTGTTTACGCGAACATGCTTCATGCGATCTTCTTCCTTGTCTCTACGGGTAAGTTCGTGTTTTTTAATCTTACCGGTCATGTAGTCTTCTACCGACGCGCAAACCACCAATCCGTATTGTACACGACCGTTCATTGTCTGCGCATAGACATAGTATTTGTCTTCATTATCTTGAACTAACCACCCGTTCCCTTTGAAATTTTTGAAGTTTTTGGCGGCTTTTTGATATACTTTTTCTTCATGCTCGTCGGTGCCGACCGGAAAATCTATTTCCGGTTTGATGATGTGGTAGAGCGAGTATTGGTTTCCTTCTGCTTCCGCGCGGGCTTCGTCCGAATTTAGAACATCATAGGGACGCGAAGCGACTTTTTCAACTAATTTCTTGGGGGGACGGATGCCGCGAAATGGTTTGATTGTAGCCATGTATCTGTCTGTAATTTTCTGTTTGTAAAATGTGAAATTTATCGGACAAAGTTACGGAAAATAATAGAAAGAAATGAAAATTTTGATACCGACTCAAATTATTGGTAGAAATAAAAATGTCCCCGTATTGTAAGACGAGGGCGACTTAAATGTTTTCACAACGGAAACAGGTAAACCAATTGAGTTAGTTGATGAAGAAACGGGCGAGATATATATTAAAAAAGCGCCCATTTATCACAAAGTTGTTTCCACTTCTCATCCATATTTTCAAGAATTTAGAATTTGGGACAAGTTACACAATCTTCGTTTAATCCAAATTGACAAGGAGGTAGATGGTAAAGTATCTTATACTAATGTTGACGTTACAAAAGATTATTTGTCTGTTGAAGTATATCAAGAGTTATTTGATTTATTAACTGTCAAGTTTCACAAGGTTGTTGATGGCTGTTGATTACATTTAGGTTCAAATTTAGTAATTTATTTTTGAAATCGTCGGGTTTCATTTTAAATATTTCGGGTTTTAGAAGAAACCATTTTTCGATGGCTAAAACAGGTGTTTTCACGTTGAGTTCTTTTCTCAGCGACCCGTGCCTTCTGTTCAGATTGTAAAACAGCAGGAAATTCATCAAATCGACGTTCATTTCATCTTTAGAATTGTAATTTGTTTTCAGAATCGTATTGTTTTTTATCGTACC
>JBKEBE010000002.1:0-4400 GCA_047973025.1 Paludibacteraceae bacterium | reverse complement strand
GAAATTACCGCTTCGATCAATATTAATGTTGGTAATAAACGGCGTTTGAGAATCGTTGTTAATGTATTCTATTATTATTGGTCTAAAAGTTGCTATTCCGACACCCATGCTTATCAAAACGAGGGGATGGTCGGTATGCTGTTTTTGTAAATGATTACCGAATTTAAACATCCGTATTTCATCGCCTATCCTTAGATTGCGCAGTATTTGCTTAAATTCGGACGGTTCTTGACGAATCCGCTTTGTAAACCCGATTTGTTTTTCGTCGGGATGTGTCATAATGGAGAACTCCCTTACAAGTTGTTTCCTTATTTCCTTATCATCTCGTAAGTCTGAACATAAAAAATGTGCATACGTACCGGGTGTCCATTCAATATTTTTAGGCACTGTAAATTTGTACGTGAAAGTATCGGACGCTTCCTTTACTACTTCACTTAATGTTATCGGGGTAGAATTTTTTTTAACAAAGTTGGTATCATCGTGCCGGTTCTTTAATTTTTTTTACGATTTTTAATTCATCTATTCTCATCCTGTTTTTTACGGTTCGGAATCCGAAATAACCATCCATGTAGGGCGAATCGTCTTTAAAATCGTAGATAAGTTTACCATCTCTAAAGTACCTTGTACCCCTTTCGTTTACTTCAATTACTATCTCTATTCTTTTGTTGGGAGTAATCAGGTATTTTGAGTCCGAAAGATCATGCTTTTCAAGCAACGGTCTGTCTCCGTTGCCTTTGTAACGCCTGAAACGTGTTTTGGTATTGTCGTGTCCTCCCATTCCAACGTAGTACAATTTTAGGCTGTGGTATTCGGTAAAATTTCCGTATCGCTTTGGCGCGAAAAAATTCGCGAGACTTTTCGGATCGGTCGCCATCCAAAAAACATTGTTATCGCTTACGCGGTCGTTTGGTCTGCCCTGATCCATGACAGTAACCGCATAGCGGATGGTAACAGGTGCTGTGAGTTTTCGGTTGAGCCAGACGGTACACCCACTGTCGGCGTCTATCTCCAGACAATCATCAACCTGACTGACTGTGGCTTTTTTGGTTTCAACAACCCAGTGATCCGGGTTGTAATTTGAAAAATCCGTATAAAAAATCAACGAAGTATCATTCAATTCTGTGGAATTTAATGACATATCTTTAGTTTTGTTTTTTGCTTCGGACGAAGCATGATTATGACACAAACGCTTTTCGGTAAGTAAAATCATGTGTTTATTCTCATGAAGAGTTGCACATGCCACTTCAAACGAAAAGAAAATCAAACAACAAATAATGAGTATATTTGCCGCTTTTTGTTTTCTCCGCATTTTGTTTAAACCGTTTTTCGAGTTGATTTGTTCCTTGTTGTTCTTCATTTTAGAGTTTTACCCTAACAAGTCTTCCATTTCTTGTTGTAATTTAAGGGCTTCCTTTGCGGCCGCTTCCGCAAAATCAGTTTCAGACGACGCGTAAATGATTTGTCTGGATGAATTGACAAGCAAGCCACACTCTTCGGTCATTCCGTATTTGACTACTTCTTGCAGACTACCGCCTTGCGCGCCGACACCCGGCACAAGCAAAAAGTGGTCGGGGATAATCTTGCGTACATCGGCCAGCATTTCAGCTTTCGTAGCACCCACCACGTACATCATATTTTCATCATTTCCCCATATTTTGGATGTTTTAAGTACTTTCTCAAAAAGTTTTTCGCCCTTTTCTTCCATAAATTGGAAATCGAAAGCACCTTTGTTGGAAGTTAGTGCCAGTACAATCGCCCATTTGTTTTCGTAAGTCAAAAAGGGAGAAACGCTATCTTCGCCCATATAAGGTGCTACCGTTACTGCGTCAAAAAGCATATTGCCAAAAAACGTACGCGCGTACATGGCTGACGTATTCCCGATGTCTCCGCGCTTGGCATCGGCAATGAGGAATTGATCGGGATGGTTTGTTTTGATGTGTTCGACTGTTCGATCCAAAACGTCCCAACCCACTAATCCGAGACTCTCGTAAAATGCCAGATTAGGTTTGTAGGCTACACAAAAATCAGCCGTAGCATCGATGATACGCTTGTTAAATTCAAAAAGGGGATTATCCGTTTCATCAAAAAGAAATTCCGGAATTTTATTGATGTCGGTATCCAATCCAACGCATAGAAAGGATTTTTTTCGACGAATATTTTCGATAAGTTGTTGTTTGGTCATTGTTAGTTGATTTGTTTATATTTTGTAATATTCCGGTAAATTAAAACGCTTTTGAACTCCCTTGAGATCATATAACTACCTGTTTAGTCTGATAAAGGAGTGATACGAAAAACCATTATAGGTATTATCATAGACGAATGTAAGTTTCAATTTAACAGGGAATTCTCCATATCTGATATTACTTGGCTTTTGCTTTTCTTGATCTTTATACTACATCGCTTTATAACTCACTTTCTTTCATTCGTTCCGCGTTTTCAGCCACGATAAGTTGATTGATAACGTCCTGAATATCGCCATCCATAAAAGCCGAAAGATTATAAATGGTATAATTGATGCGGTGATCGGTAATTCGTCCCTGCGGATAGTTGTAGGTGCGGATTTTAGCCGACCGGTCGCCGGTAGAAACCATTGTCTTGCGTTTGGAAGCAATAGCATCCACGTGCTTTTGATACTCCATGTTGTAAATTTTGGTACGAAGCATTTCCATGGCTATTTCGCGGTTGCCGAGTTGGGTACGCGCCTGCTGGCTGACTACGACAATTCCTGTAGGGCGGTGGGTAAGCTGTACTTTGGTTTCTACTTTGTTTACGTTCTGACCGCCGGCTCCCCCTGAGCGGGATGTGTGGAAATCAATGTCGGCGGGATTGATCTGTACATCAAATTCGTCCGCTTCGGGGAGTACCGCGACTGTTGCCGCGGAAGTATGTACACGACCTTGAGTTTCGGTTTCGGGGACGCGTTGTACGCGATGTACGCCGCTTTCGTATTTCAGCACCCCATATACATTTTCTCCGGTAACGGTAAAAATAATTTCCTTATATCCGCCAATCGTCCCTTCGCTAAAGTCGGTAACTTCCACTTTCCAATTCTTGGATTCGCAGAAGCGGATGTACATTTTGAAAAGATCGCCGGCAAAAATTGCCGCTTCATCGCCTCCGGTACCACCGCGAATCTCCATCACCACATTTTTGGCGTCTTCCGGGTCTGCCGGTATGAGTAGCATTTTGATGTTTTCTTCCATCTCCGGAATTTTCGGTTCCAGTATTTCCAATTCGGCGCGAGCCATTTCACGCATTTCGGCATCACTCTCGTTGGCAAGTATGTCTTTGGCTTCCCGTATGTTCATCAGGGCGGTTTTATATTCCTTTTGCGCGTTCATTATTTTGGAAAGTTCGCTGTATTCCTTATTGAGTTTGATATAGCGTTGCATATCGGCTATTACCGCCGGATCGGTTATGAGTAGAGAAATTTCTTCAAATTTGTGTTGAAGACCGTCTAATTTGTCGAGTAAGGATGACATCTGATTCTATTTTTTTGAATGAATTGCAAAATTACAATTATTTCGTTAAGCACTGAAATTTTAAAAATAACATTCATCTATAATTTCAATGTATAATCGATTCTCTCCTAAAAAAATTATTTTAATATCTTAAAAATGAGTCCCCTCCGAAAACACTTATTTTGCATTTACCACCCCACTCACAGCACTTGTGAATAGGATGTTTTCGAATAAAAAGACTTTTCGGAGGGGACTCAATTATCAAATTTAATTTTTTTGGAGATGAAACTAAACTAAATAACGATTTTTACGTTATAGATAAAAAATTCTTTCTGCCTAATCCCACTATGACGTAAATATTGTCTCACAAGTACTCTAAAAAAAAAGTATCCATTGCTATTTTTACTCAATCATTCCAACTGAAACATGAAAAAGAATTTCTTTACCATCGTATCCTTGTGTATCGTAACATTATTTTCAAATGAGCTTCAGGCACAGGTTACCATTGGTAGCAACGCTGAACCGGATGCCAATGCGGTTTTAGATTTAAGAAATGCTGCCGATGCCAACGCATCCACCAAGGGACTTTTACTACCCCGAGTAGTACTCACTTCAACAACTTCCTTTGCCCCCTTAACGGCACATGTAGCAGGTATGACCGTTTACAATACTGCAACTGCCGGCGATGTTACCCCCGGATACTATTACAACGATGGGAGCAAGTGGGTACGAATAGCCGATTCTGCCACAGAACCGTGGTACAATGTAGCCACCAATACCGGAGCCACTACCAACACACAGAATATTTACCAAACGGGAAAAACCGGGATAGGTCTAAACACCACACCGGCAAGGTTAACCGTTTATGAAAATTTGGTAAATCCGACAAACGGAGTAAGCCTTGTTTCGTTTAATTCTACAGATAGTACCGCTGTAGCT
>JBKEBE010000007.1:0-8909 GCA_047973025.1 Paludibacteraceae bacterium | reverse complement strand
ATTTTGCAAAAGTTTTACAAACCCATCCACATCTATTTTCACGTTATGCCGGAATCTCCATCACTATTCAAAGTATTTTCAGGAACTAAGAGTCGCGATTTAGCCGAAAAAATGTGCGCGAGTTTGAATTGGCCCCTTGGTCAAATGAATATTGAGCATTTTTCAGACGGAGAATTTGCCGTATCTTACGAAGAATCCATCCGCGGACAATTCATCTACCTCGTACAATCCACTTTTCCCAATACGGATAATCTGATGGAATTGCTCTTAATGATTGACGCCGCGCGAAGAGCATCCGCCTACAAGGTAATAGCCGTTATTCCCTACTTCGGATGGGCAAGACAAGACCGTAAGGATAAGCCCCGCGTTTCTATCGGTGCTAAATTAGTGGCGGATATGCTTACGGTTGCCGGTGTAGACCGAGTTATCACGATGGATTTACACGCCGACCAGATTCAGGGTTTTTTCAATATTCCGGTTGATCACCTGTACGCATCCACTATTTTCATCCCCTATATTAAATCGTTGAAGCTCGAAGAGTTAGTTATCGCTTCTCCTGATGTAGGAGGTTCTAAAAGAGCCGGTTCCTACGCCAAACACTTGGGAGCTCCTATGGTAATCTGCCACAAGACGCGTGAAAAAGCAAACGTTGTAGGCGAAATGCGCATCATTGGAGATGTAGAAGGAAAAAATGTAATTATCATAGACGATATGGCCGATACTGCCGGGACACTTTGCAAAGCATCTAACCTGATGATGGAGAATGGTGCCCTAAGCGTGAGAGCAATGGTTTCGCACGGGATGATGTCCGGCAAAGCAATCGAAAACGTAACGAACTCGGCATTGAAAGAAATAGTATTTACCGATTCTATTCCTTTCGACAGTAGCAAGTGTTCAAAAGTTAAAGTTCTCGGAATCGCGGATATGTTTGCAGACACCATTCGCCGTGTTCAAGAACACAAATCCATCAGCGAGCAGTATCTTCTGTAGCTACTGACAGTTAGGGTTTTGTATTTTCATCAACCTTCAAAAAAAAATAACAATATGATTGACTTGCTCATTATTGGTGGCGGTCCTGCCGGATATGTTGCCGCGGAACGAGCGGGACATAAAGGTCTCAATGTTACACTATTCGAAAAAAAAACCTTGGGTGGCGTATGCCTCAACGAAGGCTGTATCCCTACCAAAACAATGCTTTATAGTGCCAAAACGTATGAAAACGCGCTTCATGGAGACAAGTATGGTGTCTTTGCGGAAAATGTAAGTTTCGAGTACGAAAAAATAGTTGCCCGCAAAAACAAAGTGGTACGAAAATTAGTTTCCGGTGTCAAAACTAAAATGAAAACCAACAAAGTAACTGTTGTAGAAGGCGACGCGTCTATCGTAGGGCGAAGCGACAGTGGGATAGAAATCTCATGCAACGGAGAAAGTTTTTTAGGTACCAATCTACTCATCTGTACAGGGTCGGAAGCATCCGTCCCCCCCATTCCGGGGCTAACGGAAGCCGGAGATGTCGTCATGACGAATCGCGAAATTTTGGATCTAAAAGAGCTACCGAAATCGTTAATTGTAATTGGTGGTGGCGTAATCGGAATGGAATTCGCAAGCCTGTTCAACAGCTTTGGCTCGAAAGTTACCGTTATTGAGATGCTTCCCGAAATCCTGGGAAGCAATGATTTCGAAATATCGGCTATGTTGCGTGATATTTACACGAAAAAAGGGATTGAATTCAATCTGAATGCAAAAGTTGTAAAAGTAGAAAGCAACAAAGTTGTATTTGAAAAAGATGGCAATACGCACACGGTAGAAGGAGATAAGATATTGATAAGTGTAGGAAGAAGAGCTGTTACACAAGGTTTTGGTTTGGAAAATCTGAATGTGGAACTCACGCACGGGGGGATCAAAGTCGATGAAAGAATGCGTACAAATGTCCCAAATGTATTTGCTGCCGGCGACGTTACCGGATTCTCACTTTTGGCGCACACAGCCAGCCGCGAAGGCGAAGTGGTCGTAAACAACCTGACCGGACGAGCAGACAAGATGCGCTACAATGCCATCCCGGGAGTCGTTTATACCAATCCGGAAGTTGCCGGCGTTGGCGAGACCGAAAAAAGTGCCAAAGCCAAAGGTATCGCCTACAAAACAGCTAAACTACCCATGGCGTACTCCGGTCGATTTATCGCTGAAAACGAAGGTGGAAACGGACTTTGTAAAGTGCTTATAGGCGAAAAATACGGTGAAGTGATCGGTGTCCACATGCTTGGCAATCCCGGTAGCGAGATGATTTACGGTGCCTGCATTGCCATTGAGCAAGAACTGACGATTAAAGAACTACAAGAAGTTGTATTTCCACATCCTACCGTCAGCGAGATATTGAAGGAAACCATCTTTGCTTTCGAATAAAATCTCTTGCAGAATCAGGATGTAATTCATCCGGTATCGTTAAACATTGTTAGCCCGAACTCCGGATTTGCAAGATTCAGATTTTTTTTTTATATCTTTGCAACGGATTTCAACCAAAAATCTGTAAACGAGAATGAAGGAGAAAAAAAAACATTCAAAGGTCTTATTTATTTCGCAAGAGATATTTCCCTACCTTCCCGAATCTGCAATAGCCAATCAAGGTCGTCATCTGCCACAGGCAATGCAGGAGAGAGGGAAAGAAACCCGTACTTTCATGCCAAAGTTTGGCTCGGTTAATGAAAGGCGAAATCAACTCCACGAAGTGATACGGCTTTCGGGCATGAACCTGATAATCAATGAAACAGACCATCCGTTAATCATCAAGGTCGCGTCAATTCAATCAGCTCGGTTACAGATCTATTTTATTGACAATGATGATTTTTTCCAGCGAAGCAATACTGTCGCCAACGATGATGGCGTAGAATACGAGGACAATGACGATCGCACGATTTTCTTTATCCGAGGCGTAATGGAAACCATTAAAAAACTGCGATGGACGCCTGATGTGATTCATTGCATGGGTTGGATGACAGCACTCGCGCCTCTCTACATCAAGAAAGCATATAACGAAGACCCTTTCTTCAAAAAATCGAAGGTGGTTTATTCTCTTTTTGATGATGAATTTAAAACCCCTTTTCGTTCCACTTTTTCCGAACACTTAATGCTTGATGGAATTCAGAAGGCAGATTTGGGAAACATTCAGGGAAAAGAAATTAATTTTGAAGCATTATCAAAATTAGCGGTCGATTTTTCGGATGGAGTTATCCAGTCCGACAAAACAGTAAATAGTAACGTATTGAAATATATAAAAGATAAAAAAATACAATTTCTTCCCAATACGGATAAAGACGACTATGCTGACGATTACATACAGTTTTACGAAAGTTTGTAAATTTAAGTAACACGACCAATCTCTAACACTCTACTAACAAGCACGTAAATGAAATTCAGAAGCATTGTTTTCATACCTGTTTTACTATCGCTCCTTATTACATCTTGCGACGACGCGTCCAAAGATATCGGCAAAGAGATACAGCCTGATGAAGATGGCATAGTTGTCAAACAAGACACTTTTCATTTGTCAACCGAAACGGTTCCCGTTGAAAATATCATTTCTCGTCCGGATTCGTTTCTTTTGGGTGAATACGACGATAAAAACTTAGGATTGACAAAAGCCGATATCCTTGCCGAATTCAAGTTGTTCCAAGAGGGGTTCCAATTTATCGACTCATCAAAAGGTGTTGTGGAGGTAGATTCTGTTGTTATGACATTGGGATTCAACAGTTCATTCGGAAAAGTAAATTCACCCCTCCACATTAGTGTGTACGAGCTGAAACAACCTCTTACTGATGACGAATATTATCTGAGTGATATGGACCCTGAACCTTACATTGATCGTTCCAAATTGATTGGCGATTCAAAATTTACCGTTCAGGATGGTATTACCGAAACAACGACGACACAAGTCCGTTTCCACTTATCGGAAGCATTCAAAGAACGCTTTTTCACAACCAATCCTTTACATTATCGGAATCAGGCGGAATTCAAAAAATTTTTTCCGGGAGTTTACATTACAACTGATTTTGGAGGCATAACCATGCTTAATCTTCAAGACATAAATATTACCCTCTACTACAACTACGCCTACAACGAAGATTTAAGTCAAAAGCTGTACGGATTTCACGAGTTTTTTGTAAATTCGGAAGTTCCGAAAGTAAACCGGATAATCCATCCATACAGACCGCTTACATTCTCTCCGAATGATGAGTTTAACTACATTACTTCTCCCGCAAATTATTATACGCGCATAAGGATTCCTTTAGAGAAAATCAGACAACAAGTCAATGTGGGCGAAAAAGTTTTAGCCGTGAACTCCGCGTCAATTAAAGTAAATGTAAAGAAACAGTTGGTCGAAGATGAGTCGCTAATCCCCTATGTAAGCAATTTGCTCTTAATCAAGGAAGACTCGCTTACCAATTTCTTCAGCAAGATGCAATCTTTGTCAAGCACAACCTCTTTTTTGGCAACAAGAGACAGTGTGTATCAGAGTCAAAATAACTATGATTACCAATACAACTTTAGTGGATTGGCCGCTTTGATAGAAAAAGAAGTTAAGGACAAAAACAATACCGCCCCTTATCTGAATATGGTTTTAGTACCCGTAACACCCCTGTACACATATTCTACATCCACATCTGCTCAGTTGAGCGAAATAATTCAAAGTAACCTGATGCAGTCTGTAACCATTTACAGTGGGAAAAACAAAACGATTCCCATGAAACTTGAAGTCGTTTACAGCGGATTCTAAACCGGAATAAACGTCATATATATAACAACAAACGCACTCATATTCGGGTGCGTTTGTCGTGTTTATAAGCGATGCTTGTAGGTACAATTCAAAATAAAGCATTCCGACACAGCATCTGTTCTTATGTTTTATTACCACAATGAAAATTTCCGACAGACTCTATTTATGTCTGATGAAAACATTGATCGGGGTACCATGAAATTCCCATTTGGAACGAATTTTGTTTTCCAGAAATCTCCGATACGGCTCTTTGACGTACTGTGGCAGGTTTGCAAAAAACACGAAGGTCGGAATCATAGTATTGGGCAACTGAGTTACATATTTGATCTTTATGTATTTGCCTTTCAACGCCGGTGGCGGGTAGTTTTCAATAACAGGGATTAACACTTCATTCAACTTTGCCGTTGCCACTTTACGCTTTTTATTTTCATATACATTTACAGCCGTGTCAAGCACTTTCAAGATACGTTGCTTGCTCGGAACCGATGTGAAAATGACAGGAAAATCGGTAAACGGCGCCAATCTTTCCCGAATGCCTTTTTCGTATATTTTCGTGTCGTTTGTTTGCTTATTTTCAATCAAATCCCACTTATTAACCACAACGACAAGTCCTTTCTTGTTTTTTTGAATCAGAGAAAAGATATTCAAATCCTGACTCTCTATTCCACGAGTCGCGTCCAACATAAGAATGCAGACATCCGCGTTCTCGATAGAACGAATGGAACGAACGACAGAGTAATATTCCAAATCTTCGTTGACTTTGGCTTTCTTACGAATACCCGCCGTATCCACCAAGTAAAAGTCGTAACCAAATTTGTTGAAACGGGTGTAAATACTGTCTCGGGTTGTTCCGGCAATTTCGGTAACTATCGTCCGGTCATCTCCCATAAAAGCATTTATCAAGGATGATTTCCCAACATTGGGGCGACCCACTACCGCGAAACGGGGTAAAACATCATCAGATTCTTCCACCGAATCAGTACTAAAATGTTTGAGAAGTTCGTCCAGCAATTCTCCACTTCCTAACCCGTTGATTGACGAGACGATAAACGGCTCCCCCAATCCTAATTTATAAAATACGGCCGCCTGATATTGCAAATCGAACGTATCAACTTTATTTGCAACAAGCAGTACGGGCTTATCACTCTTGCGAAGTATCTTGGCTACTTCTTCATCCAAGTCTGTTACTCCGCTAACTACGTCCACTACGAAAAGAATAACGTCCGATTCTTCGATTGCAATTTTTACGTGTCGATTGATGGCTTCTTCGAATATATCTTCCGAATTTTCAACCCATCCTCCCGTATCAATAACGGAGAACTCTTGTCCTTCCCATTCACTTTTCCCGTACTGGCGATCCCGGGTAGTACCTGACTGCTCGTTAACGATGGCTTTTCTACTTTGGGTCAGCCGATTAAATAGTGTGGATTTGCCCACATTCGGGCGACCTACGATTGCAACAATATTTCCCATTTTGTTTGTTCTATTGACCTATTTTTCAGTCTTTTTTTTTATAAATTTTCATTCTGCACTATTCTCACGAATCGGGTCATTGGGTAAAAATATTTTCGGTTGCAAAGTTACAAAAAAAAGTTGGATGCAATTTGATTTCATCGACTCACCGCTATGTAAGTTCACCACAAGATTAAGGCTAAATCCGAAAAAAAACGTTACATCGAAAGACTCAAAATGGATGCTTCAAACAATTGTGTCCGCCGGTTGAATCTGCCCGGATAAAAATTTCGCGGTATTATTTGGTCTTTCAAAATAAATGCGGTATCTTTGCAGTCCGAAATTCAGCGTAATCTCTGGCAGAATAACAGCGGTCTGCGTATATTGCGCACAGTATCAACTTTAACAATCAATCATTGGATTATGGACTTATTAAAAGTTGCAGAGCAAGCATTTGATCAGGAAAAAAATTTTCCGCCATTCAAGAGTGGCGACACCATTACCGTAGGATATAGAATCCGAGAAGGCAACAAAGAACGTGTTCAGGAATTCCGCGGAGATGTAATCAAAATCGTGGGGCATTTGAATAAAAAACGCTTTACTGTACGCAAAATGTCCGGTAACGTAGGTGTTGAACGGATTTTCCCGATGGATTCTCCATTTGTTGAAAGCATTACCGTCAACAAACGTGGAAAAGTTCGACGCGCTAAACTCTACTACCTTCGCGAACGTACCGGTAAAAAAGCGCGCATCAAAGAAAGACGATTCTAATATTATAGATCAAGATTTATTCAAAGAGAAATTCCGTGTGTGGATTTCTCTTTTTCTGTTTAAATCCGCTCGAATTTGAGAAATTGATAAAAAACATAAAACTTTCCGCTAAAAATAGAAAGTGTACAAATTGTTTTTTAACTTTGTGCACACTTTACATTTCAACAAATAAAAAAATGATAAAACCTAAATACGGATTTTCTGGATTGATTATTGGTATTCTTTTATTTCTATTCAGTTGCAATTCTAATTCCAATACCGGAATTGCGAATCCATCTAACGATGCATCCATACTTTATGCCTATATCCTGTCGAACGACAGTTCTCCAAACGCGTCTAAAGCGGTCTTTACCGTCGACAACAACGACAGTTTGATATACAACGTGGATTCACTCCCCCATGGTACAAGAATTGACAGCCTGTATGTTGGTTTTAGTTTTGCCAGCTCGTATGGATTTATTATGAACGACACCACCACTCAATCAAATTATTCAACAAGTGCTACCACTAACAATGCTTTTGACTTTACCAAGCCGGTAACTATCCAAAATCTGGCGACCGATGGTAAATCGACCATGAAATACACGATCAAATTAAATGTACACAAAGTAGAAAGCTACCTGCATGTATGGGAAAAGTTGAATAACAAAATCGCAAACACTTCCGGTGAAAACCAAAAAGCTATCTTGCTGAAAAATAAGTTTTTATTCTACTTCGGAAATGGACTTACCAATACCTTATATTCTTCTGATAATGCTTCTCAATGGACATTAGAATCCGGATTAACCGGACTGCCGGCGGATGCTGTGCTTAGGAACATGATGGTTTTCAACGAAACAGCTTATTTACTGCATGCCGAGAATGAAATGTACAGATCAAAAGATGGAATTAATTGGACGAAGTTGCTTGTTTCCGGCGACGCGAACTACAACTACATCGCTTTGCTTTTCACGTTAAAAAATCGATTGTGGGCGGTAGCGCAAAACAAATTCGATAATAACGTCCGAATCGCGACTTCTGACAATGGTATCAACTGGACATTTGTTGGGAATAAAACGTTTAACGGAACCTTCCCCGTTTCTGATTTTACCGCCACGACGTTCAGATCCCCCTACTCTGTAAGAGAAAAAGCCATTGTCGTAGGGGGCTTTTCTCCTGCCGGTGTCAGACTCAATTCGATCTGGTCTGCGGAAGATAAAATTATATCGGACACCTTAAATTGGCTTGATTTACAGTATGCAAATAGCAATCTTACCGAAATTTCAAATTCAGCCGTCGAATACTACGGCAGCAAATTACTTTTGATCGGTGGCGAAACAAATTCATTCTTACAAGATACCGCTCAAATGAGGCAATCTATCAACGAAGGGATGAACTGGGTCATCCCTGACACTACGATTAACCGACTGCCCCTTGACTTTTCCGCTCGGACGAATGCTTCAATCATCAAAAAATCCGATGACAATACTCTGTATATCATAGGCGGAAAATCGGCAACGTCCGGACTTTCCGATGTCTGGAAAATCAAGGTGAATTTCTACAGTTTTGATGATTACAAGGAAAATCCGTATAAATATTAGTCGTTAAACTCTTGATGGATAATAATCCTTTCTATCATTCAACCATCGTGTAAAGTCAGGAAGAAAACTACCCTGCATCAATTATCATGGCTGCGATCAAAACCAAACAAACCGATGCGGATGTTGCTGAATTTATCAATTCATTTGCCGCAACCGATCAGAAGAAGCAAGACAGCTTCGAACTAATCAAAATCATGCAGGCAGAAAGTGGTTACGAGCCTAAGATGTGGGGACCTACGATGATTGGATTTGGAAAGTATCATTACAAATCTGAACGTAGCCGTCAGGAAGGCGATTGGTTTATAGTGGGTTTTTCCCCTCGCAAAGCGGCTATT
>JBKEBE010000146.1:0-27271 GCA_047973025.1 Paludibacteraceae bacterium | reverse complement strand
GTAGGAATAAGGCTCAGAAAACGCTTGTTTTCAGAAATAATATTCAACGCATCTGCATCAAGAATACATGGACTTTGAATGGATTCCAACAGCTGAAAAAGAATTTCGGATGCTTCATTGCTTGTTCCTATGCCCGGGCCAAAAGCACAAGAAGTGTAGTTTTCGGGATTTTTAATTTTGGTTAAAAAAATAGCTTCGGGGACTGCTGTTTGTAGTATTTGACGGTTTTCTTCCACGCTGTGTACACTTAATAAGCCTGCTCCTGCCCGCAAAGCGCCTTTGGAAGCCAAAATTGCCGCACCTGCCATCCCTTTTTTACCGGCCCAAATGAGCGCATGTCCGAAAGTGCCTTTGTGTGAGAACCGTGAACGAGGTTGCAACAACGGTCGGATATCTTCTTTTTCAATGTAAAAGTAATCGGTCTCGGTCTTGTCAATCGCGTGGGGAAGAAGCTGAATATCTATTACTTTCCATTCTCCGACGTATTCCTCGTTTTCGGCAAAAAAGAATGACAACTTCGGAAATTGCAAGGAGTACGTCAAATCGGCACGGACAATGGTGTCGTCTTTTTTTGCGCAAGCTTCTCCGTTTAATCCGGTAGGGATATCAATCGATATAATCTTTCTGCCACTGTTATTTATCCATTCCACCACTTCCCGAAATATACCGGTCAAAGGGCGAGACAATCCCGAGCCAAAAACAGCATCGACGATAATCGCCTTTTCAGATAACTCTGCCGGAGAAAACGAGTGGGAAATTTCCGATAGCGTATCGGGAAAATATTCGGTTAACCGCTCTTTGTTTAGCTTGCAATCCGGAGATAATTTACCGGGATTAATCAGTATAATTTCTACGTCATAACCAACCTGTAAAAGCATCCGCCCCAGTGCAAGTCCATCACCGCCATTGTTTCCGGGACCGGCAAGAATCAGAATATCACTCCCGATACGAATATCTTTTTTAAACTGTAGTAGGATTCTATTCGCCGCTCGCTCCATCAACGAAGCGGATGAAATGGGCTCGTGTTCGATGGTGTATTGGTCGAGTACGCGTATCTGGGATGTGGTAAATAGTTTCAATTGTTGAATTTAGATGATTATGACTGACGTTCGTTGTTGTACTCCGTTTTTTATATTTCATGCACAAAAAGATGTTGTTTTTTGTGCATACTTTTGCCTTATGCACAAAAAGATGTTGTTTTTTGTGCATACTTTTGCCTTATGTACAAAAAACACTGAGTTTGGTTTACGTTTTTGTTGCTCATGTTACCTTTCTTTTAACAACTTTAGTAAAGGTTCGTTAATGTAATAATTTCGATTTCCAACTTTTACTTTGGATAATAAACCATGCGCCGTTAATGTGTTCAAATAGCTTGAAGCCGTATTTCTGTGTATTTTCAATTCACGCTCCAAAAAACTATTTCTGGTGTAAGGATGCTTAAAGATGATATTGATCAGGTCGTGGCTGTAAAAACTAAAGTTGTTGCGGATTTCCTTTTTGTATTCGTCCATCAGCAATTTTATCTTATTTACCACCACAATGGTTTCTTTGGCTGTCAGTTCAACTCCTTTTAGCATCCACACAATCCATTCTTCCCAACTGTCTTTGGTACGTACTTCTTGCAACAGGCGGTAATAATTGCTTTTGTTTTTTATGATGTAACTACTCAGATAGAGTACAGGAATATCCAACAAACCTTGCTGTACCAAATACAAGATATTCAGTAAACGTCCTGCCCTACCATTGCCGTCAAAATAGGGGTGAATGCTCTCAAACTGAAAATGGATGATGGGCATTTTTATCAAAGCGTCTGTATCGTGAAATTCAGGTATGTTGATGTACTGCTCTAAATTATAGAGCAACGTTTTAATGTCATCATAATGTTGGGGTGGTGTGTAAACCACTTCTTGGGTCCTTGGATTCTTTAAAACCGTTCCGGGTATTTTCCGAATGGGATGGTTCGGCGAAATGATGTGTTGAATTCGGGAAATATCGTTAATAGTCAACAAGCCTTTATTGCGAACAATATCCAATCCCAATTTGATGGCATTAGAATAATTTAATGCTTCTTTTGCGGTAACTGAAGCCACCGTTTCGTCAATACTGGCTTGGTATATCTCATCATCTGTGGTAACAATATTCTCAATTTCGTTACTGTCTTTTGCTTCTTGAAGCGTAAGGGTATCGAGTAGAATTTGTGAATTGGGAATCTTAGAAACTTCGCCCTTTAACTGACCTAAGGCTCGTGAAGCTTTGTTTAGCTGTTTTAAAATGGCAACAGACTCACAATCAATATCCGGCGGGAGTGTCTTAATGATGAATGATGACTGATAAATGTCAGAATTGTCCATCTTTTTAAGTTTTTTTTGACAGTTAATATTGTGTTTTTCTATATTTTTAAAACTCTGTCTCAGTTTCAACCCTACTACAAATTGTATTTGATTGATGAATGTTTAATCACTATTATTCCGCATTCCAATGAAGTGTCGGCGTATTGTGCGTTACGTATTTTTTTCTATTTTTTTCTTCCATTCGATGTAACCCGACACCGCTAACACCAAAAATACCGCGTATTGAAAGCCGGTAAAATACAGTTCTTGTGAAAGAAATATAGGAATGGAAATAATATTCCCCACTATCCAAAACAGCCAATTTTCAAGCTTTTTAAAGGTCATCAGTATGGTGGCAAAGAAGAAAATCGTGGCGTTTGCCGAATCTATCCAAGGCAGGGAAGAACTTGCATAGCTCAAATCGTCTTTGTTTACCATTCTAAGGAGAAGTAGTACACCAATGTAAACGAGTGCTACTGCCGGCATTAACCATAAATTTTGCCTTTTGGTGTATTTCGTAATTTTCAGTTTTTCGTTGTCGGCTTGTGGTCGCGCCCAATTGTACCATCCGTATGAGTTGGTAATTAGGTAAACACCGTTTATCACGGCGTTGGCGTAGAGCTTATTGATAAAAAAGATATAGACAAAGATAGCTACACTGGCTATCCCGAATGGGAAAACCAAGATATTCTCTTTCCGAGCGTACCAAACACTCAAGATGCCGAGAATGACGGCAAAAAGTTCAAGATAATTCAAAGCGGTTACTCCTTTTTTTTTGTAAAGATACGTATTTTTTGTTAGCAAGTAATCCGGATACCGAAGAATAAATGTCTTGTAAATTGGGGTTGATCCACGATAATATAAATCTATTTTTCTGGTTTTATCTAAGCATTTTAATTTTTCGTTTTGTTTATTATTTCGATGTCAGACATTTTTTAATAAAGTATGTATTAATCCGATGGCTTTATTTTACTATTTTTTCTTTAAAGTAACGTTTTGACAAATAGTCATTTATCAAAACAAAAAAAATAAAATGATACACGTCTCGTTAATATTGCAAACCGTGAATAAAAATCGACTCCGTTGATTACGGTTGAAGTGCTTGACTACGAATTTCTTATCGGACATATTGCTTCAATCTTGTTACTAATCTCAAAAAATATGAAAAAAATGAACAAATTAAATCCGTATCTTAATTTCAATGGTACTTGTGAGCAAGCTTTCAATTTTTATAAATCGGTATTCGGGGGAGAATTTCTTGGCGGCGTCTATAAAATGAAAGACGCGCAAGGGATGCCCGTACCCGAAGAGGCTAAAGAACTCGTGATGCACGTGGGTCTGCCTATCGGCAAAGATACTTTGATGGGTTCTGATACATTTCCCGGACGACCTTTCGCGGTGGGAAACAACAACTACATCAGTATTTTTCCCGAATCCAAGGAAGAAGCTGATCGGCTCTTTACGGCACTCTCAGAGGGTGGAAAGGTGGAAGTACCCCTGCAAGACCAATTTTGGGGAGATTACTACGGAAGTTTTACCGACAAATTTGACGTTTGCTGGATGATTAATTACAACGAGGAAAACTTGCAAAAGTAGCTTGAATTTAATTCCGTAAAAAAATAATCCTTTGAATTTTTTCAAAGGATTATTTCGCGTTTTGTAGTCTGTTCGAATGAATCAATTCGTTTTGTAGTGTGGATTGCTTTTCAAATAATCGTAACTTAATTTTACGCTTTCAAGTGGCGGGAAGTTGTACTGTTCAACTTCGACTACCATGTATTTCGTTCCGGCTTTATCCAAGTTGTCGAAAATGGCGTCAAAACCGACCATACCACTTCTACCAAGCTCTTTGTGGTCTTTTAGATGCAACAATTCAAAGCGATCGGGATAGGTCTCGAAATATTCTACGGGAGATTTTTGTCCGATTACTGTCCAATACACATCCATTTGGAAAAATACTTTTTCGGGGTCGGTATTTTTAAGCATGAAATCATACATGATTTCATCTTCAATTTTCTGAAATTCAAAGGCATGATTGTGGTATCCGAATCTCAAACCTGCGGCGTTGCATTTTTCGCCTACTTTATTGTAGTAATCGCAATATACCTTTAAATCGTTCAATGTTTTGGGCATCGGCATCCACGGCGTAACGACGTATTTCATCCCGGCGGCTTTGTGGGCGACAATGGCTTCGTCCCACCATTCCCAGATTTTGTTCCAATCGGTTTTCTGAACATCATCAGCCAAAGGCTTCCCTGTATGTGATGAGAGAACTTCCATCCCGACCGCGTTTATTCCTTGTTTGAACTCAGCGGGTAAAAGACCGTAAAATTTTCCATCGGCATATCCGGCTGCTTCTACACCGGTATAACCGGCTTTGGCAACTTCAGCGATTATGTTTTTTAAGTCTTTCTTTATATCGTCCCGTACCGAATACAGCTGGATGTAAGCTTTTTTGCCGGCTACATCGGTTGATGTCGTATTCTTTTGAGAATTACAGCTTACCGCAACTATCAAAATCATCAAAATGACAACTGTTTTTTTCAGCATCTTTTAAATTTTATAAAAGCGTAAAGAGATGACCCCAAGTGAATCATCTCTTTACTTTGTTTATTATTTTATTAATCCAAAACTTTAATTTTAATATTTCTGTACCACACATCATCGCCGTGGTCTTGTAGTCCGATATATCCTTCTCGATTAGTGCCGCCACAGTTATTGAGCAGTTCGAAAGCCAAGGGCCATTTTTCTTGGCTGAATTTACTGGCTTGGAGCATATCGGTCCACTGTTGAGTCCACAAGTGATATTCTACAACGTTTTCATCGTTTTGTCCATGGACAACGGTTCCTTTGTAAACCATGATTTTGGCTTTATTCCATTCGCCAAATGGTTTTTGATTTTGTGGTACAGCCGGAATCATGTCATAGAGAGATGCCGATTGTCTGTTGTTGTCTTTTCCTAATTTAGCGTCGGGATGGTTGGCGTTATCCAGCACCTGATATTCGGGAGAAGAAATGTAGATTGGTTCCATTCTTACATTGCCGTTTTCATCAGTTGTGGAAATCTCTTGAGCTAAGTAGAATATTCCGGAGTTGCCCCCTTTCGAAACTTTCCATTCCAGTTCCAATTCAAAATTTTTGAATTTGTGACTAAAGATGAGGTCGCCCCCTTCGCCTTCTTGGGCTTCTCCACCGCCGGAGCCGTTGAATTTAATAGCTCCGTCTTCAATTACCCATTTCCCGGGAACGTTGTCTTTTCCATAACCGCGCCAGCCGGTAAAATTTTTTCCGTTGAAAATGGTAATATAACCATCGGCATCAGTCGGAAATTGAGCCAAATCCACCTGCGAATTTTCAACTACGGTAAAGGCAGGGGTTTCAGTTTTAGTAGCGTCCATATTTTCTGCTTGGTTTTCTGTTTTTTTTGCACCGCCACACGCGATAAAGGAAGTGATGAGCATAAAACTCAGAACAACACTTAGGTATTTTTTCATAAACGTATTTTTCTTTTTTGAATTTAATTTTTCTTTTTTTATTGGATACCCCTTTCTTCAAATTCATTATTTGTTGAAGAAAGGGGTTAATGATTGTTTCTATGGCATGGCAGGAAGTTTCCAACCGGAGCGATAGTTATGCTTAATCAGTGTTTCTGCAAACGCGTTGGCATCCACGGGGTCGGTCCATGTTTTATTAAAGGTAGGATGTCCGTCGTGAATTTTGAACCCATCTTCAATCACGGTTTTAATGGTCGCGCCTGACGGGATATTGGTAAATTTCATATTTTTGCCATCCCAATGCAGTTCTTGATTCAATCCTTGCAAGCGGACAGCCAATACGCCCATTACCACCATTTCGTTAAATGGTCCGGCTTCCGAGAATGGCGAAGCGGTTTCAATTCTGCTGTCGGCATCTTCTTTAGAAGCGCGTACAAAGTCCATTTCGTGGGATGTTGGGACTTCGCGCTGTGTCTTCGGAGAATTGGGCGTACGCCCTGAAAGCAACCAGGGTCTAACTCCGTAGCATCCGCAAATCAACGTGTCTTTTGTCCCGTGGAAAATAACTCCACCACCGTTGTCATTTAAATCTTTTCCATCCGGCATTCCTTCCGGACGCATCGGCATGATTCCACCATCTGACCAATATACTTCCACCTCCGGCATAGCTACCTTAGGCATATTGTCGCGAGCAGGGAAAGTATATTTTACGGTTTGGGCGGATGGAGCGCAATCCGTCAAAAGTAATGTGGAGTTTCCTTGTACCTTAGTAGGATAACCTAAATTCAACGCTTTGAAAATAGGATGCATCATGTGGCAAGCCATATCGCCGAGTGCTCCTGTCCCGAAATCCCACCAGCCACGCCAGTTCCATGGATGATAGATGTTGTTGTATGAACGCTCGGGAGCCGGGCCTAAAAACAAGTCCCAATCCAATGTATTAGGCACTTTGTGAGTTTCTTTCGGCACATTTAATCCTTGTGGCCAGATGGGTCTGTCGGTAAATACTTCTACTTTACGAACTTCGCCAATTTCACCTGCCCATACCCAGTCAACGACTTGGCGTACACCTTCCCCGGATGAGCCTTGATTTCCCATTTGTGTGGCAACTTGGTGTTTGTCGGCTAATTTCGTAAGCAATCTTGATTCGTAAACACTGTGTGTCAATGGTTTTTCAACGTACACGTGTTTTCCCATAGTCATGGCTTCGGCAGCTATGATGGCGTGAGTGTGGTCAGCCGTGGCGACAACTACGGCATCAATGCTCTTGCCGATTTCTTCGTACATTTTACGGTAATCCCAGTACTTTTTTGCTTTGTGAAAATGTTTGAAAACTCCGTCACTGTATTTCCAATCCACATCGCAAAGTCCTACGATGTTTTGACTTTCCATGCCTTTAAGCACACCGAAACCACGACCGCCGATACCAACTCCGGCAATATTGAGTTTGTCGGATGGAGAAACACGACCAAATTTTTGTCCGAGTACCGACGAGGGTACCACCGTCAAACCGGCTGCCGCAACCGCGCCCGTTTTAAGGAACTTTCTTCTTGACATAGTTGACATAGGCAATTATTTTTTAAGATTAATTAACTGTTGAGTATTTGATGAAATTTTTTAAAGTAAGAATATAAAATTATCCTCTGACTATTTCTTCTTTATCGGTATCCCAATACATGGTTCTGCCTTCAAGATAGGCGCGGGTTCCCATGTGGGCGGTAATCGCTTCTTCGAATCCTTGTTCGATACCACACGAAGGCTTTTCGCCCGTCCGAATACAATTGATCCATTCTTTCAAGTGAAGAAAGGTTGTGTTGTATCTTTTTCCATTCACGTAAGAATACAAGAGCCCTCTTTCTGCAAAATAGAGCTGTGTGGCTGATGTTACGACATCGACTTCTTTTTGACCGGGCGTGTAGTTGTAGAATGGTTTTCCGGGTTTTATCAACCCTTTTTCAATTTGATCTTTGTATTTATCGGATTGTGGATCGACAATTACGTTGATGGAATTACCAATTTCCATCGTGGCGTCATGCCCCATGAATTTTCTCGGTCGATTGAATTGGCTTGCTAATGTGGCTGAATATAGTAAGGTTAAATTTTTCTTACTAAACTCAAAAGTTGTTTGCAGTACATCCGGTACGGTTCTTCCATCTTTGAAAAAATACACTCCGCCGGATGATGTCGCCGAATCCGGAATCCCGACATTTATCATCTGATTAATGGCGTCGTATTCATGTGTTAATAGGTCTCCGCTAAGTCCGGTGCTGTAATCCCACCAGCAACGCCAGCGGAAGAAACGTTCCAAACTGAATTTGTCGCGCGAGTCGGGACCTACATATTTTGCCAAATTATATTGGGTCATGTAGTCCATGTATTCTTTTACACGCGCCGGTTCTCCTTCAAATTGCTTCCAATCAATCGTATGCGGATTGGCATCCTTGTGAATATCATACACCCAAGCTCCGTTCGGATCGTTTCGGTTTGTACTCGTCTCTATTAGCGTGATGGGACCCAGTAGTCCCTTGTCGATGATTTCTTTTCCGCGCTTATTGGTTTCAATTTGTCGATTTTGATGTCCTAATTGAAAGACAACATTGCTGTTTCTGACAGTTTCTCTCAATGCGTATGTTTCAGGAACGGTCCACGTCATCGGTTTTTCGACATAGACGTGTTTTCCCGCTTTCACGGCATCCGTCGCCATTTGTCCGTGCCAATGGTCCGGAGTGGCGATAATCACAGCATCGACATTCGGGGAGGCTAACAATTCTTTGTAATTTAAGAAACGTACCGGTTTCTCGCCTGTCTTTCCATTCGTACCTCCCCGGTATATGTTTGCTCCAGCCTGAATGGCACGCTCGGCATACGTATCAAAGATGTCGCATACCGCGGTAATTTTTACGTTTAGATTTTCTTGTTCTTTGAAATCGTTGTATCGGGTGTCTTTGGAATTATTGCTCGCCTGATTCTTCATATCATCAACCCATTCCGGAGGGGTAAAACCTATGGCGCGCATCAAGTCTATGCCTCTTATTCCAATTCCAATCACACCAATTCTAATTTCTTTGCCATCAGCGGTAATTGGAGTTACAGGCTTTTCTTGAAAACGAAACATGTCGGAAGCCAGTCGATTTGAGCGTTCATTCTTGGTTTTTTGGTAAACACCGTAAGCCATGACACCCAATACGGGAACGGTAGCTAATGTTTTCAAAGCATCTCGTCTTCCCTTGGATACTTCTTTTTCTGATTTTTCCGATTTTTTAATGTGTTCTTTATCTTCTGTATTGGGCATATGCTTATTTTGATTTTCTATTCTTGAAAACAAATCTGTCTAATCCGATTTTTTTCGCCGTTGGGAATACCGTGAGTACGGCTACAGCCACCAACATGACAACATTCTTGTTAATCCACAGGTAGGAACCTTCAGGCGGGAACAGGTAAGTAGCATGTATTGACGCGGGATGAGACAGATAATATAGTATAAGTAAAGCGATTGCTCCAATGTATCCGACTTTTTCGAAAAGTCCTAAAATCAGTAGTAATCCTATGGCAATTAACCCATAGATATTGAACGCATCAACGACAGGCATTATTGCGGTATTCTGCCCTAATAGTTTGAATAGACCGGCAAATATCCCTTGTGAATCCATGATGTAACCATAGGATGTCCAACCGGGAGTAAATGCTTTCGCTAATCCTTCATACAAGAAATACCATCCAATGACCACTCTTAAAACAACTAACCAAAATAGTTGATTTTTGCTGTAGTCGAAATATTTTTTTGCCATAAAATACAATATTACTACTAAAATATCCTGATTTTGAATAAATCAGCACAAAGATATGAAAATTAATTTGAATGAGGGATATTTGAATTTCTAAAAAAAGCAAAAAAAAAGGATAAAAAAAAGGTCGAATTTATATTTACAACTCGAAAAATTATGAAAGGAAATTACATGCGACAATCAATATTTCTTTTCTTAATGAAACGTCTGGAACGTATCGTCAATCAAATTTTGTTCTGTTTTTGCTCTCTTGTTCTTTATCCTAATCGGAATATTTTTTGTACGTATTTTATATTTTTTCTCGCCTGAATAGTCCGCTAAATGCCCTGAAAGGTTTTGTTGCTGATTGGTATCTTTTGGATGCTTGAGTCGTTTCAGCATCCATCATTATCATACGTTCTTTGCGTACACTCGCGCAAGGTTTGACAAAAGCATTTGTCGGTATGGGTAGGAAGACAGCCATAGGAGAAAAGTGCTGTGCGGGGAGACATCTGTAAACAGCATGTTGAATATGTGGCTGATTTGAGCACATAATACCGCGAGCATATAAAAACTCCCGTAATTTTCGGGATAAAATCTACCCCAAAGAAATAGCTTTGAAACGCAACTAAAAGATGTGAACTCCGGATTTGGGAAATCCCGTCAGTGGTATTCCCGACAGGGTAAGTGAGGTAGTCTTTATTCTATACAAAAAGCCTTCCAAAAGGCTCTCCATCGCTCTAAATCTTCGAATCGTTGAATTTTGTTGTGGTTGATTGAAAGGCTCGATTTTCCGATTCCGGATTTGTTTTGGATATTGACGCTGATTGTAGATTGGTCTTCTAATCCACAACGCCAGTAGCGCCATTTCTCGGTTTGGCTGATGGCGGGTTCGCGTGTGATTTTTACCCCATCAAATTGGGTAATCCCTTCAACGCTCACAATCCATTTTGCCAGTACGTCATCCACATTTCCGCTAATAGTCTTGCTCACAGTTACCTGAAAATCTCCATCACAAGTCTGTCCGGGAAGTCGTCTGCCGATATGCTGTTCGTAAGCCACCGTTACACCTTGGCTCCACCACGCGTTGGCACCGTGTTCGTTTACCTTTTTGGCTATCTCATCGTGTGGAAGGTCTTTGGCTTGTATGTTTTCTAAAAAAAAGAGCCATTCTTCCCAGCTTTTACCGGTTCCGGTTTCAAGCGATTTTATGTTGGATGGTTTTGTCGGCATAATGGTAATAAAGACAAAATTTGTTATCTACTTTTAGTTTAATTTCCCACGTAAACGTTTTTCCACCAATAATTTTACTTCGTCTTTAAACGCGTCAATCCGAATATCTTCGAGTACTTCGGCGGCAAAGGCAAACATCAAAAGTAACTTAGCTTCTTTCTCCGGAATCCCACGTTGACGCATATAGAAAGTCATGCTTTCATCCAATTGACCGATAGTGGCTCCGTGGGAACATTTCACATCGTCGGCGAAGATTTCAAGCTGAGGACGGGTACGGACTTTTGCTTCTTTTGTCAGCAAGACGTTCCGATTGGTCTGGTAGGCTTGTGTCTTTTGGGCATCTTTGGCTACGAGAAGTCGTCCGGTAAAACCGGCATACGAACTGTCATCCATCACGTATTTGAACAGTTCGGTACTGTGGCAGTGTGGTTTGTTGTGCAGAATGGAAGTATAGTTGTCCGCATGTTGATTCTTGTCGCAGAGTGCCACCCCGCAAAGCATGGTTTCACAGTTTTCGCCATCCAAATCAATTTCGATTGTATTGCGCGTGAAACCGTTATGAAGCGTAAGGATATTCGCCAACACGTTGGAGGAGGCAGCCTGATTAATCAACAAATTGGTAAGAATCGTTGTTTGGTCGTGGACGTTTTCAAGCTTATAATGCTCGTATTGAGCATTTTCTCCCACAAAAACTTCTGTTACCCGATTGGCAAAAAAATGTACTTTGTCGAGGGTATGATCGCACACAACCAATCGGCATTCCGCACCCTTTTCTACAACGACCAAGTTGTGCCCATTTGCCATGAAATTGACTTTAGAAGCCAAGGTATCCACTATCTGAATAGGGTGTTTCATCACTACGTTTTCCGGCACGTAAATAAAGAATCCATCTTTTGCAAAAGCGCTGTTAAATGCGACCATGCTATCGTTTTGCTGACCGGCAAGTCGGTTGTAGTATTTTTTTACTAATTCGGGGTATTTTTCAGAAGCGGATCGCAGGCTTTCAACGATTACTCCTTGTGGAAGCTGCTCGGAATTTTCATTGCTTATCGGATGAAAGGAGTCGTTTACTAAGTAGTACAAATAAGGAGATACGATTGGCACATCCGATTTGAGAATATCCGAAGGATTCATTTCGGATAGTATATTGCCCCCGTTCAGGCTATACTCAACCGAAAGGGGTACTCGCAGATCGGTATATTTGTATTTTTCAAGTTTATTTGTCGGAAATCCGAGTCTTCTAAATTCATCAAACGCCTGATCTCGCCCGGCATTCATTAGCTCGGAAGAATCTCGTTTGATGGCTTCACGGTGTTGCTCGTAAAGCTCAATATATTCCGCGCCTTCAAATTTCGCTACATTGAACTGATTTGAAGCACTCTTTTTATTTAATTTTTGATTGTTCATACCCTGATGTCAGTTAATCTCATCTTGCTATACGGTTTCGGTCAATTTTTATTTCAACCACTCGTATCCTTTTTCTTCCAATTCCAAAGCCAATTTTTTATCTCCACTCTTCACAATCTTTCCGGCATGCAGTACATGAACAAAATCCGGAATTATATATTCGAGTAATCGTTGGTAGTGGGTGATAACGATCGTTGCATTCTCCGGATTTTTTAGTTTATTGACACCGTTTGACACAATGCGAAGTGCGTCAATATCCAAACCGCTGTCTGTTTCATCGAGGATAGCCAATTTTGGCTCCAACATCGCCATCTGAAAAATTTCATTTTTCTTCTTTTCTCCGCCGGAAAACCCTTCATTTACCGAACGGTTCGTCAACTGACTGTCCATTTCGACTAATTCTTTCTTCTCGCGCATCAGACGTAGAAACTCAGTGGCGGAGATCGGCTCTTCTCCACGATATTTACGCTGTTCGTTGATGGAAGAACGCATGAAATTGACCATGCTTACTCCCGGTATTTCCACCGGGTATTGGAAACTCAAGAAAACCCCTTCGCCGGCGCGTTCTTCCGGAGCGAGTTCGAGCAAATCTTTTCCATTGAACAATATCTCTCCTTCGGTTACTTCGAAAGCCGGATTCCCGGTAATGACCGAAGCCAATGTCGATTTTCCGGACCCGTTTGGACCCATAATGGCGTGAATTTCACCCTTGTTGACAGTCAATTCAATGCCTTTCAATATCTCTTTACCATTGATGGTAGCGTGTAGATTTTTTATTTGTAACATATAAAAACCCCCTATCCCCCCGAAAGGGATTTTCCGTTCATTGTCGGGGGGACGGAAAATTTAACTAATGTATCTAATTGATTTTTTGCAATGCAAGTCGGTACCTGCCTATTTCGATAAAGACCGGTTTTAACCGACACTTCCTTCTAATGTAATCTGTAGTAATTTCTGCGCTTCTACGGCAAATTCCATCGGAAGCTTATTCAGCACTTCTTTGGCGTATCCGTTAACGATTAGTCCGACCGCCGTTTCGGTATCAATTCCGCGTTGGTTGCAGTAGAAGATTTGGTCTTCGCTGATTTTGGATGTGGTGGCTTCGTGCTCTACGGAAGAAGTGTCGTTATTGACTTCCATGTAGGGAAAAGTGTGCGCGCCACATTTATCACTAAGCAGTAAGCTGTCGCATTGCGAGAAATTGCGGGCATTCTCTGCTTTCGGATTAACCTTTACCAGTCCGCGATAGCTATTGTTGCTGAATCCTGCCGAAATTCCTTTTGACAAGATATGGCTCGACGTGTTTTTACCGATATGTATCATTTTTGTACCGGTATCCGCTTGCTGGTAATTGTTGGTTACCGCTACGGAATAAAATTCCGCCGAAGAATTATCTCCAAGCAAAATACAGCTGGGGTATTTCCACGTAATGGCAGAGCCGGTTTCGACCTGTGTCCACGAGATGCGGGAATTTTCGCCTTTGCAAATACCGCGCTTGGTTACGAAGTTGTAAATGCCGCCTTTGCCATCCTTATCGCCCGGAAACCAGTTTTGAACGGTAGAATATTTCACTTCCGCGTCTTTCATCGCCACAATCTCAACAATGGCGGCGTGCAATTGATTCTCATCACGCATGGGCGCTGTACAACCTTCCAAATAGGAGACGTAACTGCCTTCTTCCGCCACAATCAATGTCCGCTCAAATTGTCCGGTGTTAGCCGCATTGATACGAAAATAGGTGGAAAGTTCCATCGGACAGCGAACGCCCGTCGGAATGTAGGCGAACGACCCGTCGCTGAAAACAGCGGAATTGAGTGCCGCAAAATAATTATCGGCATAGGGAACAACAGACCCCATGTATTCTTTTACCAATTCGGGATACTCCTGTACCGCTTCACCAAATGAACAAAATATGATACCCAATTCGGCTAAATTTTCTCGAAAGGTTGTCTTGACCGATACACTGTCCATCACGGCATCAACTGCCATGCCGGAAAGTACTTTTTGCTCTTCCAACGGAATACCGAGCTTGTCGAATGTTTTCAACAATTCGGGATCTACTTCATCCAAACTTTTTGGCGCGTTTTTTCGCGGAGCGGCAAAATAGGATATGCCCTGATAGTCAATCGGTGGGATATTCAAATAGGGCCAATCGGGCATCTCCATTGTTAACCAGTGTCGGTAAGCTTTTAATCGATATTCGAGTAGCCATACCGGCTCGTTTTTCTTCTGTGAAATCAATCGAACGACATCTTCGTTGAGTCCCTGCGAAATAATTTCTGTTTCAATATCTGTAGTGAAGCCATATTTGTATTCGCTTTGGGTTACTTCGTATAATATTTCGTCTGACATGAATAAACCTAAAATTAAAAAATCTGAAATAAATCACGTAAAAAGAATCTTATTCTTAATTCATCAGTACTGTGCTAAATATGAAAATTATTTCTTTATACTGCGGTGTCTGCTTTATGAACTATTTCAGATTAAGTACATGAAAATTAGTCTCATTTTCCAATGAAACGACAACATACTAACAACTCCAAAACAAAAATGTTTTAGTCTGCAACAAAAATACAAGACTATATAATTGTCCGATTATCCGTAGAATGGTTGTTTTTCTGTTTTGATAAAGACCTTAAGATTTTGTGTATTTATGACTGACAAACCGTTGTTCTGGATGAAAGTAACGAATGTTAAGGTCTCCTACAAAAGTAGTGAATTAAATGTTATTTTTGGTAGAAAATTTCCGGTAACGGTTAAATTCACGACGAAAAATTCTCGTTAGCGCGTTGAATACAACCTTTCATAGTCTTTTCTTAAAATGATGGATTTGTAGTCGCGTCAAGAAAAATCATTCGGCAGGGACGGTCGAGGCTTTTGGAAAAAAGAAGATTTCAACAACTTACAATTTTTTTCAAACTTACATAATAGAGTAGAGCACTTACTTCATAGCCCATTTGGGTCAAGAAATCGGAATATCTTTTTACTTGACTCCGGTAATAGTCGTGTTCTTCTTCTCCAAATTTATAATCGATAACCATAGCTTTTTGATCCTTCAAAATTACGCGGTCAGGTCGGTATATTTTGCCGGAAGGGAGTAAGATAGACGCTTCGTTCAATACTTCCCAATCAGCAGAAAACCAATTTTCTACTTGCTGCTGCCCCCAAAAACGACTTAGCTCGTCTTCAATAGTAGGCAATTCGTTCTCATTGATTTTACCCGATGTCAGCAATTCGTGTATCGCTTTTTCTTCATCGCCTTTTTGGTAGGTTTGTCGTAGAATTTCGTGCATGATGGCACCGTAATGTACTCGACTATTGGGAATAGGCTTTGTCTTCCGGTAATCGGCGCTAATATGCCGAATACGAAGACGTTCGCTACTGTCAACAACGGGGTATTCCGTCAATAATTTAGGTTGAGATTCTTGCACTTCCTCTTTATACGCGGCCGGAGTAATCGTTCCGATTTCAAAAATATTGTGTTCATCAGTCCAATAAGCGGCTAATTTGGGATTGCCAAGTATGCTGTTTTGGAGAACGTGAGATAGGTTGCTTACCTTATCTAATGGAAGCACGTCATCGGGAGCGGGCTTCGGAGCTATGCAGATCATCACATTTCGCGCGCGAGTAAATGCCACATACGCCGTATTCAGGTTATCGACATACTGGTGCATTTGTTCATCATAATACTCATTTTTAAAAATTGAGTTTCCCAACTTCTTCCCATATTGTACGGGTAATAATGGGATCTCATTGAAAGGGCTTTTGGATGGTTCGCACCAAAGAAGCGGAGCATTTTTGGATTTCTCCAAATTCCAATCGCCGAATGGGACAATAACAGCCTTGAAATCAAGACCTTTCGATTTATGGATAGTCATTATGCGAAAAGCATCCTGATTTTCTGGCATGCTGACGAACTGTTTCTCATAGTTATCGTCCCACCAGCGTAGAAAACTATTCAAATCGGCATGTTGATGATTTGAAAATTGAAAGACAACATCCTGAAAAGCCTGTATGAAAACAGTTTCATCGTGCCAATCGTTGATTCGAAAAACGCTTATCAGGTTTTCCACCGCGGGAAACAATGCTAAATGACCGATTGCATCTATACAGGCATTTTCTTCGGTCGAAAAATCGGTTGATTTTGCCGAGACGCGTTCGTTTCTTTCGTGAATACTGTCTTCTATTGCCTGATTTTCAGTTTGTTTGTTTTTCCCGCACATGTATTCAACGTGCATAATCAGTCGCCAGATGTCATCGGAAGGATTAGCCGTGAGTTTCAGAACGGCAATAATAAAAGTGATTGAAGAAGCTGATGCCAAAAGCAGACCCTCATTTCCAACAATATCGTAACTGAAGTCTTTGCGGGCAAATGGTAAATTTTTGTACCCAAGCAAAAACTGAATAACTTCCGCCGATTCATCGTTGGTTCGAACCAAAAAAGCAATATCGGATGATTTGTATCCCTTATCCACAAGGTCTTCGAGGATATCTGGCAAGCGATTAAGGCAATGGGCATGCTGATCCTTAGTTTTCTTTTCGTTCGGTACAAATTCTATCCGCACGTAACCTGCTCCGGTATTTGTAGCTATTTTTTGTTCAACATCGTTGTAGGCATGTGATATGCTCGTTGCAAGCGGCTCTAAATTTTCGGACATATCTTCGTTGATGTTGAAGTTTAACTTTTCCTGCAACAAGGTAGATGCTTGGCGAAAAAAACTATTGTTAAATTCGACGATGTTTCGATCACTTCTCCAGTTGCTGTCCAAGGTTTCGTGGTTTAGCTGAAGTGAATTGAAATCATCGTCTATCTGTTTATCGAGCAGCTTCCAATCTGAATTACGCCAGCGGTAGATACTTTGTTTTACGTCGCCGACAATCATGTTGGTATTGTCGTGAGCCAAGCTATTGGCGATCAATGGTTTGAAGTTGTTCCATTGCAACGCGGACGTGTCTTGAAACTCGTCAATCATGAAGTGGTGCAGGTTGACACCCGTCCGCTCATAAACGAACGGCGTATCACTTTTATCAATGATTTGATTCAAAAGCATGTTCGTGTCCGACAACAACATCACGTTTTGTTCATTCGTTAGTTTTTTGATCTGGACGACTATGTCGGATAATATACCCAGCGTGTCGATGTGTTTCAGAATCAGGCTTGCCGAATTATAATTCGTCATTTCTTCCGAACCAATTAGTTCCTTGATTTTCAAAAGTTTGTCTTGCAGACCAACGTAATAGATGCCTTCAATAATCTGTTTAATGACTGCATCTTGTTTCGCGGTATAGCATTTGTCGGGAGCTTCGGCGTATTTTAAAAACGTACTTCCCGGCTCGAAATTGCCGTCTTTCAGTTCGTCCAGTGTCTTATGCATCATGCCTCGGGAAAAATGCTCGGGTTGCAGTTCGTGAATACGTAGTAATTCAAGTGTCTCGTCAGCCAGACCGGTTACTTTCTTTTCAAACCTAGTCTTTATTTCGCGTAGTTTTCCTTGATACCGTCTGAGAAATTCTTTGTCAAATAATTTTTTTCGGGTTTCTTCGGCTTTGTACTGAAAACTTTCTTTGAAAATTTCCTTCCCAAGGTCAGATATGGCACTTTGAAGATTCCAGCTTTTTGAATCTTCAATTTGTTGTTCCATATAGGAAGTCATCCAGCCGAGTAGTTGTTCATTCCCGTTTTCGGACAAATCCATATACAGATTGTCAATGGCTTGCTGAAGGGTTGTTTCATTATCCAATTCCAAGTTGTAGCTACCGCTGACCCCTACCTCACGGGCAAAGGATCGCACTACTTGTTGGAAAAACTTATCAATGGTACTAATGGAGAAAGACGAGTAGTCATGGAGAATCTGTATCAAAATTTTTCCGGCACGTTCGTTCACCTGATTTTCGGTAAGTCCGTAATCTCTCGTTAAATCCGCGCGATAATCCGATTGAATGCCACGCGAAAGCTTGTGAAGTTCTCTCAAGATGCGGGATTTCATCTCATCGGTAGCTTTATTGGTAAAAGTAACAGCCAAAATCCGACGATGTGGGTGTCGGTTTTGAAGGGATAAACCAAACAACAACGAGATGTAGTTTTTTGTCAGTGTGTAGGTCTTGCCGGATCCGGCGGACGCACGATAGATGTTAAGCATTTTTAGTATCAGAATAATAATAAACAAAGCAAAATAGGCAAATCGGCGATAAGCGATCTATACTAAATAGCATTATAAAGTATCAAACTATGGCTTGTATGGCATAATACAACAAAAATCCACCAACGATTAATTTGGATACGACGCCTATCAAAAAGCCAAGAAAAGAACCGAAGCCGGCTTTGATGGCTTCCTGCGTTTGTTTTCCGCCGGTAAGCTCTCCCACGATAGCACCGACGAAAGGCCCGAGGACAATACCCCAAGGACCAAAAAAAAGCCCGATGAGCATACCGATGGTACAACCCCATACACCACGCTTACTCCCACCAAATTTTTTGGTACCCCAAATCGGAATGAAGTAATCGAGTAATTGGACAACCGCCACTATTACGCCCCATAAAATCAAAAATTGAGTTGAGAATTGGACTTTATCGGTAAAATGAATCAATAAAATACCGGCATAACTCACGGGAAGCCCCGGTAATACCGGTAGCACAGAGCCTAAAATTCCTATGACGATACAGGTAAACCCTAATATTAAAAGTATGATTTCCATTTTTCGTAAAGCAATAAAAGTCAGATCATTCTGAAACAATGTTTTTGATACGGATTCCCTCTGAACAAAGATACAAATAAATCAAAATATATTACTAAATTTGTCAGGAATAATCTACCGGAAACATGTTGAAAAGTAAGCAGCAAATCAGAAGCGTCACGGATGAAGTCAAAAAACTATTTATCGAAAAGCCGTACAAAATAGGACTCGCTTTGAGCGGCGGGGGCATCAAAGGAATGTGTCACGCGGGGGCACTAAAAGCTTTGGAGGAAGTCGGAGTAAAGCCGGAGATCATTTCCGGTGTAAGCGCCGGGTCGATTGTCGGCGCGCTTTACGCCGATGGCTATTCTCCCGATGAGATTGGCGAGCTATTCAGTCACGTCGAATTTAGAAAGATGACCAAACTGCAACGCCCAAACGCCGGTTTCTTTACTACTACGCCTTTTGAAAAGTTCCTGTCCGGTAAACTAAGAGCAAAAACATTTAATGAGCTACGAATTCCTATGCGAATCGTAGCCACAAATTTAGATAACGGGACAAGTGAAGTGTTTTCCGAAGGGAATTTATTGGATGCTATAATGGCTTCGTGTACCGTTCCGATCTTATTCAAACCGCATACCATCAATAGTGTAAATTATGTTGACGGTGGCGTATTCAAAAATTTTCCGGTAAGTACCATTCGTGATGATTGTGAGCGAGTAATCGGTATTAATGCCAGTCCGTTGATCGCCGATGAATATAAAAAATCGGTACTTAATGTCGCTATGCGTACTTATCATTTCATGTTCAAAGCCAATATTTTACGCGATAAGGAGTTGTGCGATTTGATGATAGAACCTCATGATGTTGCCAACTATGAAATGTTTGATACGAAGAAAAGCCGTGAGATTTTTGATTTGGGATATGCAACAGCAAAGACAATGATTGCCGAACACATGAATACTATCCGATAAGTTGACGACCCATCTGAATTGAATTTATCGTAAAAAACAAGTTTTTAACGTGTTTTTGTTTTGAAATAGAGTGAATATTCAATTCTATTGATTAATTTTGCAGAAGAATACTAACAAAAATTCATTTTATACTATCCAATTATGTTTTCAGTTTCCGAACGTTTGGCATCCCTGTCACCGTCTGCTACCTTTGCCATGGCGCAAAAAAGCAACGAGCTTAAAGCTCAAGGTATCGATGTAATCAGTCTAAGTGTCGGCGAACCCGATTTTAATACGCCCGATCACATTAAAGAAGCAGCCAAAAAGGCTATTGACGATAATTTTTCATTCTATACGCCGGTTGTTGGTTATCTTGAATTGAGAAACGCGATTTGTGAGAAGTTGAAAAATGAAAACGGATTGACCTATACACCGGCTCAAATCGTTTGTTCCAATGGGGCAAAACAATCGCTTTGCAATGTGTTGATGGCAGTTGTAGGCAAAGAAGACGAAGTAATTATTCCTGCTCCATTCTGGGTAAGCTATCCCGAAATGGTAAAAATAGCGGATGGTACTCCCGTCATCGTATATTCGGATATCGATACCGATTTCAAAATCACTCCGGAACAACTTGAAGCCGCTATTACGCCAAAAACGAAAATGATAATGCTTTGCTCGCCGTCCAATCCTACCGGAAGCGTTTACACGTATGAAGAAATGAAGGCTTTGGCAGCTGTTTTGGCAAAATATCCCGAAGTCCTCATCTTAGCCGATGAGATTTACGAGCATATCAATTACTTGGACAAACACGTCAGTATTGCTCAATTCCCTGAAGTTTTTGACCGTACTGTAATCGTCAACGGGGTCTCAAAAGGTTACGCCATGACCGGGTGGCGCTTAGGATGGATTGCCGCACCGAAATGGATTGCAGATGCCTGCAATACACTGCAAGGGCAATATACTTCCAATCCTTCTTCCATTGCTCAAAAAGCGGCGCAAGCAGCCTATACCGGAGATCAACAATGTGTTGCCGATATGCGTGTAGCTTTTGAACGCAGGAAAAACTTGGTGGTAAAACTAGCCCGTGAAATCCCAGGACTGAAAGTGAATGAACCCAAAGGGGCATTCTATGTATTCCCGGATTGTAGTGCCTATTTTGGCAAATCCTCCAACGTGACTACCATCAATAATCCCGAAGATTTGGCACTCTATCTACTTGCTGAAGCGCATGTGGCTTGTGTCGGCGGAACCGATTTTGGTGCGCCAAACTGTATTCGTATGTCTTACGCTACCTCCGATGTGAAATTGGTCGAAGCCTTTACAAGAATTAAAGCGGCGTTAGCCAAACTTGGTTAAAAATCAAATTCGTACTTGATTTTCAGAAATTAAATTGCTTACATCGGACGAATACATCCGATAGCGAAATGTACGTTCCTCAAAACAAAAAGCGAAATGACAAATCTTGTCGTTTCGCTTTTCAATATTATAGGATATTATATTTTCAAAAATAGCAGAGCAAACCGCTTGGCGATTAAACAAATAATTCAAATCCACGTTGTTTGATTATTGACGATACCGGTTTACCTAAAACAGGTCGTGGGATAGAGCTGATTGGCAAAATTTTTTCACACGTAACCCATATAGCCGAATTGTCCGAAATTATCAATATCGAAACCTAAATGTTGATGGAGAAATTATTCTCTGAGAATGAAAAACTTACAAAACACCTAAATTTCAAAAACCTACCACAAGCGGGGTAGAGTGAGCTTGCGAAAGTTGAATTATTTAGTTCAGTCGTTATTTGTCATTTCTTTTTTGTACGTTGTAAAAAATTTTCATCGGATTGCCCATAATTTTGGTAAATCCTTTTACATCATCGGCTGTCCAGGCTTTATTGACTTCACCGTATTCGCCAAAATCGGTTTTCATCAAGTCATACGGACTCTCGACACCCACAAGCGTGTAATTGCGCGGACGAAGAATAACGCTGACAGTTCCCGTAACATTTTCCTGTGAGCTTTGGAGAAATTGCTCAATATCCCGCATTACCGGCTCCAAGTATTGAGCTTCGTGCAAGAACATACCGTACCAGTTGCCTAACTGATCTTTCCAATACTGTTGCCATTTGGTAAGCGTATGTTTCTCCAGCATTTTGTGCGCGTTGATCATCAATAAGGGAGCCGCCGCTTCAAACCCGACACGCCCTTTAATCCCGATGATGGTATCGCCGATATGCATGTCGCGTCCAATACCGTATTTATTCGAGATTGCTTCCAATTTATTGATTAAATAAATCTTGTCATCTGACTGTTCTCCGTTAACCGCCGCAATCTCTCCTTTCTCAAAATGGATCGTAATGGTTTCATCCCTTTCTTTTACAATCTGACTCGGATAAGCCTCATCGGGCAGTGTTTGCTCCGATTTCAGGGTTTCCTTTCCTCCGATGGAGGTTCCCCAAAGACCTTTATTGATGGAATATTCCATTTTCTTGAAATCGGCTTCGTATCCGTGTTGTTTGAGGTAGTTTATTTCATACTCGCGGGTTAAAACCATATCGCGCGTTGGCGTTAGGATTTTAATCTCCGGAGCGAGAATTTCAAACGTCAAATCGAAACGCACTTGATCGTTTCCGGCACCGGTGCTTCCGTGAGCTACATAGTCGGCTCCAATCTCTTTGGCGTAATTAATGATGGCAATAGCCTGAAAAATACGCTCGGAACTTACGGAAATCGGATAGGTTCCGTTGCGAAGTATATTGCCAAATACCATGTATTTAATGCTCTTTTCGTAATACTCTCGCGTAACATCAATTGCCACGTGCTTTACCGCACCAAGTTTGTATGCTTTATCTTCAATGACTTTTAATTCGTCGGGAGAAAATCCTCCCGTATTGGCAACAGCGGTGTAAACATCGTATCCTTTTTCTTCCGCCAAGTATTTGGCGCAAAACGAAGTGTCCAATCCACCACTGAAGGCTAAAACTACTTTTTCTTTCATGTGTTTAAAATTTATTCTTTTACATTAAGGACACATGGAACACGCCATTAATCATCTCCTTGTGTGTCCTAAATTTTTATTTCGGTCATGGCTGTTTCATCTGTTTACAATTTGTTTTTCGGAGTAAGATGGAACATGCCATCCATCATCCTTCGTGTATCAAAATTTGTCGACATGGGTGTTTCACAAAAAATTAAGCGACATCTTATCCTTTTTTGCATTTTTATTTTTCTTTCTTTGGGGCGTGGATTTAGAAATGGTTCGGTGATTTTTGACAACCGGTTTCACAACAATGGCTTTTTGTTTATTTTTTGCCTTTTCTTCCACCTTACTTTTGTCCCAAGCAGGGTCGTAAAGCATTCCCGTACACAGGCAATGTTTGCGATTTGTTCGTTGTAAGATGTCATAATTAACGCAACTTTGGCATCCTTTCCAAAAGTCTTCATCGTCGGTTAGTTCGGAGAAAGTAACGGGACGGTAACCCAATTCGTTGTTTATCTTCATGACTGCCAATCCCGTGGTCAGCCCAAAAATTTTCGCGTCCGGATAGCGTTCTCGCGAGATTTGAAATGCTTTTTTCTTGATTCGCTTCGCCAATCCGTGTCCGCGAAAGGTATCTACGACGATAAGTCCCGAGTTGGCAACAAACTTTTTGTTACCCCACGTTTCGATGTAGCAAAATCCGGCAAATTCCCCGTTTTTGGCGGTAGCGATAATGGCTTTGCGCTCCTTTATTTTCAACTCGATGTATTCCGGTGTTCGCTTCGCAATTCCCGTCCCGCGCACTTTTGCCGCTTCCTCGATGGTTGTAAGGATTGTGTTGACATAAGGCAGGTGACTTTCATCTGCCAAAACAATGGATATTTCGTCTGTTTCTGAAATTTCTTTTCTCATTTTCTACTAAAAAAACACTTAACCTTTATCTTGGAAAATAATGCTGACAGTGCTTGTTATCTGCTCTCTGGTAATTCCTTCTCGTGGTATGAGTAATACCGTATCATCCCCTGCTATCGTTCCAAGTACTTCATTTGTTGCGCGGTTGTCAATATCCCAAGCAATGGCACTGGCATAACCGGGTTTTGTTTTCAAAACGGCTAATGTCCCTGAAAACTCAAGAGCCAATACCGCTCCGTGAGCCGTGAAGTTGAGCGAAGTCAATTCGTTAGAGATGGGTTTAATTTGCGGAGGGAGCACATACTTGTACGCTCCGTTGGAAAGTGGTGTTTTTGCAACCTTCAGAACTTTCAAATCGCGTGACAATGTAGCCTGTGTAACGTCATATCCTCTTTCTCGGAGATGATCCAATAATTCTTCCTGACTGCCAATGATTTGAAGATGAAGAATATCGGAAATTACACTTAGCCTTTCTCTTTTGTTTCTCATGTTCGGTATATTTATAACAAAAAGTGGTGCAAAGATACGAAATTTATGCAATAACAAACTATTTATTGAAGAATATATTTATATTAATACAGATTAAATCATTTGAAAAGATTATCTCACACATTTCGAAAATGAATAACCAAAAAAGAAAAGGCGAATGACATTCAAATGAATCTTATTCTCAATTTATTGCTATGCTGTTTTTTAATGTCAAGAAATTAAAAGGTGTTCTTTACACGATGTTATTCATTCGCGTATGCTGATCCTGCCCGAAGCGTTTTGTGGTCTGTTCAAGAATGGAAAATCGCTAATTCGGAAATTCTTTGTACATTTGCAAGGCAAAAAATATACGTTGTATGAGTCTTGTTGACAGAATAAAATCGGCTAAAAAAACAGCATTTTCATTCGAACTACTTCCACCGCTGAAAGGTAACGGTATTGAAAGTGTATTTCGTACCATAGAGATATTGCGCGAGTTCGATCCAAAATACATTAACATTACTACCCATCGTAGTGAGCAAATTTTCAGGGAAACGTCGGAAGGACTTTTTGAACAAATCTCCCATCGCAAGCGTCCGGGAACGGTCGCTGTTGCTGCGGCGATTCAGAACAAATACAAAATTCCCGTCGTACCACATATTCTCTGCAGCGGATTTACCAAAGAAGAAACAGAATACGTCCTTATCGACTTGAAATTTCTGGGAATTAACGATTTATTGCTTTTGAGAGGGGATAAAGCAAAGCACGAAAAAGAGTTTGTTGCTTCCGGCAATCGGTACGCTACCGAGCTTCAGGAACAGGTGAACCGCTTCAACCGAGGGATTTTTGCCGATGGTTCGACGATGAAAAATATTGAAGAACCGTTTTCGTATGGGATGGCTTGCTATCCGGAAAAACACGAAGAAGCACCGAATTTTGAAAGTGATCTTTATTGGGCTAAGCAAAAAGTGGAAAATGGCGCTGAATATTTGGTAACGCAAATGTTCTTTGACAATGAAAAATACCATCGTTTTGTGGAGAAAGCGCGTGCGTTTGGTATTAATGTCCCGATCATACCCGGACTAAAACCCATCACGCTGATGAGTCAGCTGACAGTGCTCCCAAAGATTTTTCAGTCTGAAATTCCGGAATCTTTTGCCAAAGAACTGCGAAAATGCAAAACGGATGAAGAAGCGGTCGAAGTTGGTGTAGAATGGTGCGTACAGCAAGCAAAAGATTTGATTGCTCATCAGGTACCTAGTATTCATTTCTACAGCATGATGGCAACTCAAAGCGTGAAACGTGTGGCTGAGCAGGTTTTTTAATTTTTAATTTTGATTGGATCTATGTTTAAATTTTTAATTGCTATATTACTATTCTCAGGCCTGATACTTTTATTGGCAGGATCTTTTGGGCTTCGGTTGTTGCGCTCTTTTTTGGGCTTTGACAAGAAACCAAGAGAGAACGCGAATGGTGGTCATCCAGATTCTGAAAAAGACTATTCGCAGTCTCATGAGAAAATTATCAGCAAGAGCGAGGGGGAGTATGTTGATTTCGAAGAAGTGAGGGATGAACCAGAAGAATGATAATTTCTTGTCTGTAAAATTCACACATTGAATCTAAAGTGCATGATATCGCCATCTTGAACAATGTATTCCTTCCCTTCTACATTCATTTTTCCGGATTCTTTCACGGCTGCTTCAGACTTCAACGCGATATAATCAGCATATTTTATGACTTCCGCCCGTATAAATCCTTTTTCAAAATCGGTATGAATCACGCCGGCACATTGCGGAGCTTTCCATCCACGGTGAAAAGTCCATGCCCGCACTTCTTGGGGTCCGGCAGTAAGGAAAGTCTGTAAATCAAGTAAATGATAAGCGGCTGTAATCAAACGACTCACGCCAGATTCGTTCAGTCCGATTTCTTCCAGAAACATTTGTCTTTCTTCAAAAGTGTCAAATTCGGCAATCTCCGATTCGATTTTCGCGGCAACAATCAAAATTTCGGCGTTTTCATCTTGCACAGCTTCCCGCACGGCATCCACGTATTTGTTTCCACTCACAGCACTCGTTTCGTCCACGTTGCAAATATACATGACCGGTTTGGATGTCAGCAGATAGAGTTCTTTGGCTACCTTGGCATCGTCCTTATTATCAAATAAAACGGTCCGGGCAGATTTTCCCTGAACCAGCGCTTCGCGGATTCGAGCGTAAATATTAAACGCCCGAAGCGCGTCTTTGTCGCCACCGGTTTTGGCTTGCTTCTCTACTTTCTGAATACGACTCTCTATTGTTTCCAAATCTTTTATTTGAAGCTCGGCATCTATGATTTCCTTATCTCGTACCGGATCCACCGAGCCGTCAACGTGTGTTACATTTTCATCGTCAAAGCATCGCAAGACATGCAGAACAGCATCCGTTTCACGAATATTTGCCAAAAATTTATTCCCCAACCCTTCGCCTTTGCTGGCACCTTTAACCAATCCGGCAATATCGACAATTTCAACAGTGGTAGGAACAATTTTTTGTGGATTAACCAATTCTGCCAGCTTATTCAGTCTTTCGTCAGGTACCGTTATCACACCGACATTGGGCTCGATCGTACAAAAAGGGAAATTGGCAGCTTGAGCCTTGGCGTTGGAAAGGCAATTGAAAAGTGTAGATTTCCCAACATTGGGGAGCCCGACTATACCGCATTGTAAAGACATTGTAGCTAATTTAGATTTTCAAAAACAAATTAAAAAGATTGCAAAGGTACAAAAAAAGGAAGAATAGTGGGTGTTGTCATATCACGATGTGAAAATGGCAGATTCAACTCTCTAATGCAATTTTTTGAAAGAATAGATTTTTGGGGTTTTCAAAATTAAGTTTTTTCCTTGGTCTTTTGTTAATTTTATGTTGGATAAGTATAATAAATTTTTCGTCGATAGTGTCAAGATGTTGTTTTTTAGTGATATACTGTCTGATTAATCCGTTCGTGTATTCGTTTAATCCCCTTTGGTATGATGCGTAGGGATGAGCGAAAAAATAACTCGTATTTAGCCGTCTTGCAAT
>JBKEBE010000061.1:0-34167 GCA_047973025.1 Paludibacteraceae bacterium | reverse complement strand
TTCTACTTCTTACACAAAACCGGAAGGACATGTCCATTCACACGAAGCATCAGTGGTCGCTCCGGAAGAATTGCCAAAAGTCCTTCCTTGGGTCCATACCGCTATCAGCAACGCTAAAAGGCAACTGCTGGGCGTATATTACAAAGTTAAACCCGAATATTTACAATACTACATCAATCAATTCTGTTATAAATTCAACAGGCGATATTTTGGTGAAAAACAGTTTGACAGATTATTAATCACCGCTGTCAGCTATCCGCCTGACTTCAAATCAAGAATTTACAATAGGAAGAATGGCGGATAATCATAATAAAAAATGAGAGCATCGCATGGACAAAAAAAATGCCATCTTAAGAGGAATAAACGTGGGAGGAAAACGGAAAATCCGTATGACTGACTTAAAGTTGCTTTGTGAAGAACTGGGACTGAAAAATGTGGAAACGTACATTCAAAGTGGGAATCTACTTTTCAATTCCGATAAACGATCATTCGAATTAGAAAATGATCTTACCAAAGCGATTGCCGAAAAATTTGGATTTGATGTGCCTGTAATTGTCAGAACAGAAAAAGAACTGGAAGTATCAATAAACAAGAATCCTTTTTTTGTTGAAAATATGGACACGGGGCAATTGCATTTGACTTTTTTGAAAGAAATACCGAACAGTGAAAACATTGAAAAAATACGAACTTACAACTATGAACCCGACAAATTCGAGATCGACGATAAAGATGTGTTTGTGTTTTGTGCCGGCAAATACCACGAATCAAAATTAACCAACATTTTTTTTGAAAAACAACTGGCTGTTGACGCGACAACGAGAAATTGGAAAACGATACTGAAATTGTCAGAACTGTGCAAAGACTAAAATAGGGGTAAAACCGATTTGATCCGGTTGTGTACAAAGTAATAAACCGGTACTGACACCTGACAACACCGTTACAAGCCATTTGGATAGCGTCTATATCCTATTCTTGTTCAGGAGCATTGTTGACTTTGAACGTAAATTTTTTCTGGGAAAAATAGCTGAAAATCGTTGTAACAATCGTTATCAGCATCTTGGACGGCGTCGGATACAGGTGAATTATTTCCACTAAAAGTTTTAATCCAAAATAGTTAATCATCAAATTAACTGCCACTACTCCCACATAGCGGATTAGTTGGTCTTTCCCGCGCATTTGCGAAGCGGTAAAAGTTACGTATTTCTGGAGTAGAAATCCGGTAAAGAGCGAGATTGGAAAGGTAATCAGCAGTGATGCGATGTGCGGAGTTAAAGTTATAGGCCCGAGATGAACCAACTGTTTTTGAATAATAAAATTGTAGGTAATAAAATACATTACCCAGTCAAACCCCATGTTCAGCGCACCGGAAAAGCCGTAACGGAAAAATTGAATACTGAAATATTTCCGAAAGGGGGGATAAAAAAAATCGATAAAATTCCCGATGTATTTTCCTACAAGAATAAATACTTTCCGCATACAATGATACTACTTACTTCGACACGATGGAGTTAAAGCTGAATCCCGACAAACTCTCAAATTTAAATTTGCGTCCCATCAATTAAGTTTTGCGCTTTCTCCAAAACTTTTACCACTTCGTAGCCCGACTGTCCATCGGCAATTTCGATCTTTTTATTCAGATTTTCGACAAAATAGCGCAGCTCCTCCATTAATGGCTGTCCTTTTTCGTAAGGAATAGTTTCAGTTGGTTTTTCAACCTTCAACGGGATGTTTTTGTCAAAATCAATACGTTTATCGTAGAATAAAATTTCCTTTTCGGCTGATGAGTCATCAAATGAAATCATTCCCCGGCTACCGATCACAACAAGGCGCTGTTCTTTGAACGGATGAAGCCACGACACGAAAATATGCGCGTGAACATTTCCGGGATACGTCAATTGCGTTATGGTATAGTCGTACACGTTTTTCTGAAGGAATTTAGTCCCCTTGGACTCTATCTTTTCTGCCGGAGCCCCAACAAAATAGTCCAGTACGGAAATGTCGTGAGGCGCGAACGACCAGAATACATTTTCTTCAGTTCGAACTGTTCCCAGATTCAACCGCGTGGAGTATAGATAGTACAGCTGTCCGATTCTTCCGGAGTCGATCACTTCTTTGATTTTGCGTATTGCCGGATGAAAGAGGAGTACATGTCCTACCATCAGGCTGGCGCCATTTTTCGCCGCGATTTCTACCAATTCTTTGGAAGTTTCAGCGGAAAGTGTCATGGGCTTTTCCACAAGTACGTGCTGTCCTTTCTCAAGCAATAGTTTGGCGATTTCGTAATGCAGAGGAGCGGGAGCGGCAATCGTATAGCCTTCAAATCCCTTGCTCAACGCTTCATCCAATTTTGAAAATCCTTCTACCGGGTATTGCTTCAGTAGCGTTTCCAACCGAGCAGTATCTGCTTCTACGATTCCACCCAGATTTCCCATTTGAAAGAGTGTGCGGATGTGATTCTGTCCCCATTTTCCTCCACCGATAACACATATTTTTTTCATACTTAAAGCAGTTCTATATTTTCACGATTTATCACTTCTTTCATCGCATTTTTAGTGTCAAACACAAACGTGGCGTTCTGTTGTACAAAATCGTAATCCACCTTGGTGTGAGACGCCGTTACCATAACCAGATCACTTGATTGCAGCAGTTCTTTCGTCAATTCTTTTTCGCCGGGATGTTTTTTCCCTTTGTATTTGTATTGCAGAATGTACGGGTCGTAAAATTTTACATCGGCTCCCATTCCTTTCAAAATATCTATGACAACGAGCGCGGGACTTTCACGGTAATCATCAATATCCTGTTTGTAGGCAACACCCAGAACAAGAATTTTAGAGCCATTCAGTGATTTTTTGAAACGATTCAAGATGACGCTGGCGCGTTCCATGCAGTACTCCGGCATGCGGTCGTTGATCATCATCGACGATTCGATCATGGATGTGTGGAATCCGTATTCGCGTGCTTTCCACGAGAGATAATACGGATCAAGCGGAATGCAGTGTCCGCCGAGACCGGGTCCCGGGTAGAATGCTTGGAATCCGTAGGGCTTGGTCTTGGCGGCTTCGATAACTTCCCACAGATTGATATTCATCCGGTTACAAAGAATCGCCAGTTCATTTACCAACCCGATATTGATATTGCGGTAGGTATTTTCAAGAATTTTCTCCATCTCGGCAATGGCAGGACTTGAAACGGTATGCACATCGCCGGCAAGTACGGCTCGATACATGGTAGCGATAACTTCCAATGCGTCATCGCCAATGGCGCCAACCACTTTCGGGGTATTTTTGGTTTTGTAAATCAGGTTTCCCGGATCAACGCGTTCGGGCGAAAAGCCAAGGTAAAAATCTTCGCCACATTTGAAACCCGATCCGTCTTCCAATAGCGGCTTTACCAACTCTTCGGTAGTTCCCGGATAGGTAGTTGATTCCAGTACGACCATCGTTCCTTTTTTCATGTGTTTGGCGATGGATTTGGTTGAAGATTTCACATAGCTGATGTCGGGTTGCTGGTATATATCAAGTGGTGTAGGCACACATATCGCGACAAAGTCAACGTCTTTGATAAAACTAAAATCGTTGGTTGCCGAGAGCATCCCTTTTTTGACAATATCGGACAGATCGTCATCGACCACATCGCCGATGTAGTTTTTCCCGTTGTTGACCATTTCTACTTTTTGTGACTGTACGTCAAAGCCGATAGTTTTGAATCCGGCTTTGGCTTTTTCTACGGCGAGGGGAAGACCAACATATCCTAATCCAACCACCCCAACGACTATCTCACGTTGTTCTATTTTTCTTAATAAGGTTTCTTTTGTCATAATGTAATAAAATATTGAAGAATATAACTATCAAACATCATCAGATTCAGATTCAGGTTCCTGTTCTTTTTTCTCTTTTTGGGGTTTTGGAAGCTTGACTTTTTGTATTCGTTCGTAGTTAGCCGGCTTGACATCTGTGGAGATGCTGGGTTGCGCGTTTGAGTCCGCTATGTAATCATGTCGATACATATTTACAATCAACATGAACAGAGACAGAATCAGCGGTCCGAATATGATGCCCCAAAACCCGAACATCGGTAAACCGATCAGCACCCCAAAAACGGTAATCAGTGGGTGGATATTCGCCAATTTTTTTTGTAAAATAAAACGAGCGACATTATCCACACTTCCAATTACAACAATTCCGTACAAAGTCAATCCGATAGCGGCTCCATACTTTGCGTCAAGTAAAAAGACCAAAGCCAAGGGAATATAAACGATGGCTGTTCCCACAAGGGGTAAAATCGTGGCAAACGCGGTCAGAATCGCGTATAACATCGGACTTGCAGTCCCGAATATCAAATAACCGATATAGGCAAAACCACCTTGAATCAATGCCAATAAAGGTATTCCTATCGCGTTGGCTTGGATGATTGACCGAGCTTCATTAACGAAAATTACTTTGTTTTGAGCGGTAAATGGTAGCATATCACGTACCATGTTTTCAAAATCTTTGTAGCCGTAAAGCATGAAATACAATACGAATACGATAACAAACAGATTGATTACAAATGAATACGAATTTGTAGCCAGTACTTGCACCAGATTAGTACCCAATTTGGGTAAAAAGGATAAAAAGTCCAGATTTTTTATATCAAAGCCAAATCGGTCGTTAATATTTGTGAAAAATCGTAACGCGGTAGTTTTTATGATTTCTAAGTTGATGTCGATGTCAGACAATGTATCGACCACTAAGATGCCGATACCGGTAAGTGGAAGTAGGAATAAGAGTAGTGATTCAATCAAAATCAACGTCGCGCTTATTCCGCGTCCCCATCGTTTTTTTTCGACCAAAAACTTCATTTGTCCCCGAAGAATTACATAGAGCGTGAAAGCACCTAAGAATCCTCCGAAATAGGGACGCATTTGCTTGAATATTATGAATCCGAGAAACAAAAGCAAAGCTACAAGAATAAACTTGTATTCGTTTTTTTTAAAGATTTGATCTGGCATAATATCGGTTTTTTACGTTTAACCTAATCGCAAACCGGTTAAACCAATCTGCGCACCAAGTCTTCTCGTTCGCCAAAAAGCAAATCAATGACCGGAATTTCGATCATCGTATAAGCTCCCGGAGTTTGTTTGAAAGACGCTCGAGCGCAACCTATCAATATCTGTGCCGTAAGAGCCGGATTGTTGATTTTCATATTGAACTCGAATAGCTGGTTTTGTGTCGTTCCGGACACGCCTTTGCGTACCATATTAACCCCGTGTCCCATGTCCTTCAAATCATCAACGCTTTTGACCTGAAAAACGTGTGTTTCGTCATGTACAAAATAATCGTCCGCTTTGATGGCTTGCTCCACTTGTTTAAAATTGACATTATCTTCAATTTCCACATAAACCATCCTTCGGTGGATACCCGTTCCCAATGGGATTGTCATCGACAGTGCCTTTTTTACGCCGGCAATTGCTTTTACGGCAACCGTATGCCCCATGCTCATACCGGGACCGAAATTGGTGTAGGTTACTCCCTTGGGTGCTACGGCTTCCAGTAGCGCGCGTACTACGGAATCACTCCCCGGATCCCAACCGGCTGATATAATAGCCACAGAATTATTTTGTTCGGCAACTGCTTTTAACTCCTGTCTTAATTCCCAGATTGACCCGTGAATATCATAGCTGTCCACCGTATTTATACCCAAAGCTAAAATCTTTTTTGCCGTTTCGGCAATGCTCCGAGTCGGCGTACAAAGTACGGCGACGTTAACGTTATCCAATTTTTGTATGTCATCTACGATTTTCACACCTTCCAGTTCTTTGGGTGTTTCACTCAAACTGGTGCTGCGTCTAACCACTCCCGCCAATTCAAAATCAGAAGAAGCTTCTATGGCTTCAAGCACAGACTTCCCGATATTTCCATATCCTACTATTGCTGCTCGTATTTTCATGTGTTTAAAATTTATTCTTTTACATTAAGGACACACGGAACACGCCATTAATTGTTCCCTTGTGTGTCAAAGTTATTTTTACATGGCTGTTTCATCTTATTCATTCGATTGTTTAGTTTCTTTTCGCAAAAATACAAAAAAATATGATTTTATGTAGATAATTAGGGTTTGCTGATAACGATTTTTGTTTCTCAACCCACTTTCACGGAAGCCAATGATAGAATCTTTATTATCACAAATCAAAATCCACAGCAAAAGATAGGTTCGTTATTATCAAATACATTTTTTCTCATTTTTAAAACAGATATTGCAAATAAATTAATTTATTATTATTTTGAAATTATAATTTTGAAAATTTATTTTGAGTTTTTAAATTGTAGTTATTTTATTATCAATGTTATAAATTTTAAACCGGGAAACTTTTAATGTAAAATTAAAAAACAAGTGATTTATTTTGTGAAAATGTAAATTAAATTTCGTAACATTGTAGTCCGACTTTTTACACGTCAAAACATAAAATTAATAGATTAAAATCAAGAATTAAAAAGTGGAAAGAAAAATTTACCAACTGAATGAAGTAGAAAAAGCGTCTTTGGAGTATTTTAAAGGCGATGACCTTGCCGCAAAAGTATGGGCAACCAAATACGCTTTGAAAGACTCCTTTGGCAATATTTATGAAAAAACACCGGACGATATGCACCGAAGACTTGCTTCGGAAGTAGCACGAATTGAAAAAAAGTACCCTAATCCGTTATCTAACGAAGAATTATTTGAGCTTTTCAGAAATTTCAGGTACATCGTTCCGCAGGGAAGCCCCATGACCGGAATCGGGAACGAACATCAAGTAGCATCTCTGTCTAACTGTTTTGTTATTGGTTTCGATGGCGATTCGGATTCGTATGGCGCGATTATCAAACTTGACGAAGAGCAGGTACAACTCATGAAACGTCGTGGGGGAGTAGGACACGATTTGTCGCACATTCGCCCGAAGGGTTCGCCCGTGAAGAATTCTGCCTTGACTTCTACCGGTATCGTGCCTTTCATGGAGCGCTACTCCAATTCTACCCGCGAAGTTGCACAAGACGGTCGCCGCGGCGCGTTGATGTTAAGTGTCTCCATCAGACATCCGGACTCAGAATCATTTATTGATGCAAAAATGGAGTCGGGTAAAGTAACCGGTGCCAATGTTTCTGTAAAACTCGACAATGAGTTTATGGAAGCCGCAATCAATCAAAAACGTTACACACAAAAATATCCGATTGGGAGCAGTACTCCCACATACACGAAAGAAATTGACGCTAACACATTGTGGAAAAAGATTATCCACAACGCGTGGAAATCGGCAGAGCCCGGCGTACTTTTTTGGGATACTATTCTCAACGAATCGGTACCCGATTGTTATGCCGATTTGGGCTATCGGACAGTTTCGACCAATCCCTGTGGCGAGATTCCGCTTTGTCCATACGACAGTTGCCGGTTGTTGGCAATCAATCTATATTCATACGTGAACAGACCTTTCACGAAGGAAGCGTCGTTTGATTTTGACCTGTTCGACAAGCATGTACAATACGCGCAGCGAATCATGGATGATATCATTGATTTGGAAATCGAAAAAATCGACATGATTATCGCCAAGATCGAATCTGACCCCGAAAGTGAAGACATTAAAAATACGGAGCGTCAACTTTGGACAAAAATAAGAAACAAAACGATGCAAGGGCGTCGTACCGGAGTAGGAACTACCGCTGAAGGCGACATGATGGCAGCTCTCGGACTCCGCTACGGTTCGGAAGAAGCTACCGATTTTTCGGAAAAGGTGCATAAAGCCATCGCTTTGTCCGCTTATCGTTCGTCCGTAGTGATGGCGAAAGAACGAGGCTCCTTTGATGTGTATGATGCCAAACGCGAAGAGAAAAACCCGTACGTCAACCGCTTGAAAGATGCTGACCCACAGCTCTACAAAGACATGGTAAAATACGGACGCAGGAATATTGCTTGCCTAACCATAGCGCCTACCGGCACAACGAGTATCATGACCCAAACGACATCGGGAATTGAGCCGGTATTTATGCCGGTGTATATGCGCCGTCGCAAAGTAAATCCGAACGACAAGAATGTAAAGGTTGACTTTACCGATGAAAATGGAGACTCGTGGGAAGAATACGTTGTTTTCCATCACAAATTCCTGACTTGGATGGAAGCCAACAAGTATTCGACTACCAAAAAATACACCAAAGCCGAGATAGATGAATTAGTTGCCAAATCGCCATACTACAAGGCAACTTCCAACGACGTGGACTGGCTGAATAAAGTAAAAATGCAGGGGCGGGTACAAAAATGGATTGATCATTCCATCAGCGTTACCATCAATCTGCCAAACGATGTATCCGAAGAATTGGTCGGCGAACTGTACGAAGAAGCGTGGCGTAGTGGTTGTAAAGGGTGTACCGTATATCGAGATGGATCTCGCTCCGGTGTGTTGGTTGCTGTTGAAGACGAGAAAAAAGACGATGAGAAGAAGAAAGATGGCAAAGACGAGAAAGAAACCCGTGTGTGTTACGATATTACAGAACCCCTCGTACGTCCGATAGAACTAAAATGTGAAATCGTCCGATTCCAAAACAACAAAGACAAATGGATTGCTTTCGTCGGGCTGAAAGATGACAGACCGTATGAAATCTTTACCGGAATCGCCGATGACGAAGAAGGTATCGCGTTGCCTAAAAACGTAACGGAAGGAAAAATAATCAAAGTGGTAGATTCTCACGGCGAGAAACGCTACGACTTCCAGTTTACCAACAAGCGCGGTTTCAAAACAACGGTAGAAGGACTTTCGCACAAATTCGACAAAGAGTACTGGAATTACGCGAAACTGATTTCGGGCGTATTGCGCTATGGAATGCCGATAGATCAGGTTCTCAAACTCATCTCAAGTTTACAGCTTGATAGTGAATCCATCAATACATGGAAAGTCGGTGTGGAAAGAGCGCTAAAAAAATACATTCCCGATGGTACACAGATTTCGGAACAAGCCTGCCCTAATTGTGGCGAGAAAGCGCTCGTTTACCAAGAAGGATGCTTGACCTGTAAAAGCTGCGGCTATTCCAAATGCGGGTAAAATTTCTGTTAATCAGGTAATTATAGAAAAAGACGAGTGTGTTACTCGTCTTTTTTATTTCCGGTTGTCTCCGTATCTTTTACATTTTCGTCGATGATTTCATATTCATTCCAGGGCATTTCGCTGAATTTTCTTCGTCGTTTGATATAAAATTCGTACAACAAGCTACTTTGCGCCATCTCTTTAAATATTGATTGTACCGATTTCAAAATATTCTCTTTTCGTTTTGTTTCAAATCGATCTTGTATGGTTCTAAAGTCTGTTCGGGCATCTATTACCGCTTTTACGTTTTGGAATTTACCTTGCATGGCGAAATGTACTGCCGCCAAATTATCTAAATAAAAACGGATGTTAAACGTTTTCATCAAGTTTTTATGGGGCAAATTCTTGTAAAGAATCAACAGATTATTTCGGAAGTTAAGGTAGGTTTTACGCGGATTTTCGACTTTCAAAGTTCCCCCTCCTACGTGATAAACAACACTATGCGGGTTACAAACGATCCTTCTTCCCCGACTTTTCAGTCGCCAGCAAAGATCAATTTCTTCTTGATGGGCAAAAAACTCCTCATCCAGTGCACCCGCGTCCCAGTAATCTTTGGAACGAATCATCAGGCAAGCTCCCGTAGCCCAAAAAATATCCCGAATATCGTCGTACTGTCCGTTATCTTCTTCTACTACGCCAAAGATACGTCCCCGGCAGAAAGGGTATCCGTGCTTGTCGATAAAACCTCCGGAAGCACCGGCATACTCAAAGAAGGTCCGGTTGTAGTACGAGCGGATTTTAGGCTGACAAGCCGCTACTTCCGGATTCTGTTCCATGTAGTCAGACAGAATTTTCAACCAATCTTTGGTAACTTCCACATCCGAATTGAGCAAGACATAATAATCGGATTCAATTTGCTTTAATGCCCGGTTATATCCCCCTGCGAATCCATGATTTTCTTCGAAAAGGATGGTTCGAATCTCCGGGTATTTTTCTTTCAAAAAATGTAGCGAATTATCCGTGGAGCCATTGTCTGCAATAACAATTTCTACATTAGGCATATCCTGAATGCTTGCTTTCAAAAATGGCAGAAATTCTTCCATGAGCTTCTTCCCATTCCAGTTAAGTATGACTACTGCTATTGACATCGTATTTTTCTTTCAAAAAAGAAACGGATGAGCGAATCTTAATTTGGTAAGAAGTTGTTTCATTCGGGTTGTTTTTCTCTGTCGCTATTTTGGTTGTTTGCGTTTCTCGTGTTGCTGTATTTCCACCGCTTATGCGACCAAAGCCAATATTCAGGTGCTTGCTGTATGTCTTTTTCTAACAGACGGGCATATTTCTCGGTAATTTCATGTTCACCAGAAAGATTCGGTTCTATGCTTATCGGCATAAAATTACACACGTAATATCCCCGTTTAACCTTCGTCATTCGGCAATAATAGACCGGGTAATTGAATTTTCGGGCAATTTGCTCGGTTCCGTCAATCATCGGCGTGTCTTGGTTGAGAAATACAGTCCGGTAATGTATGCTGTTCCGATTGGGACTTTGATCGGAAATCATTCCAAACACCCCTAATTTGCCGGCATCTTTCAGCTTTATCAACATTCGGTACAGACTTTTCATTTCTATGTTTACCGCGCCAAAACGAGTTCTTAGGATGCTGATAACTCTGTCAGATATTTCGTTTTTTTGGTGTTTGTACACCTGGTAAACGAGGTTTTCTTCAGGTAAATACCTTGAAAAGGTAGAGAGCCATTCCCAGTTACCATAGTGCGAAGTCAATATCATCACACTTCTGTTTTCTTTAAAATGCTTCATCGCGGTTTCTCCCCCTATATACTGCATCCGTTTGTCCATTTCTTTGGTACGGACGCTCATCAGCTTAAATCCTTCAAAAAGCAAGTCGCAGAAATGACGATAAAATTTTTTTTGTATCGTGTTTCTTTCGGACTCGGTTTTTTCGGGAAAGGAAAAACGCAAATTTTCAGAAACAACCTTTCTTCGATACCCCACGAGGTGGTAAACTATCAAAAAGGAAATATCCGAAAAGCGATAAAGCAACCAAAAAGGCATCAATGAAAGAAGTTTTACAAAAAATAACGCGACGTAATACATTTTTTTCAAGTGAAAAAACACCCGACACAACATGTCAAGGTGCTTTATTATAATCAGATGAAGTAAATTTTTTTACCCGAGATCAACTATTCCTCTTCCGTGTAAATACCCAGCGATTTCCCATATTCGTATTCGCCATCAAGAATGAGTTGAATATCATCCTCGTCCAAATTCATATTATCTTTTTTGGCTGCTTTTACCACATACTGAAGCATTTCTTCTTCGTCAATACTGGTTTCATCTACCGCGTCATCATCCAACAGCCCGTTATCTTCGTAATACTCATACACCACATCCAACACATAATTAATGGCATCATCGTTGAGCTTAGTCTTCAATTCGGCAGGAATCAAGTCTTGGATAAACTTAACGGCTTCATCTTCGTCGTAAACCAATAAATCGTCGTCTTCTGTTTTCATAATTGTATTTTATTATTTTGTTAATAATGATTTCGGGAAATAACAATTTCAAAGATACATGATTTTTCGGTACGTTGTCTCTTTTTTAGTTTTTTTGGGATTTTAAATACAATATATTTCCTTACCGTTTCGCTAACCATTCATCCATTGCTTTCGCCGCCCTGCGTCCATCGCCCATGGCGAGAATTACCGTAGCGCCACCCCGAACGATATCGCCTCCGGCAAAAATAATCGGGATATTTGACGACTGCATCGTTTCCGAATCTACAACCAAAGTACCCCATTTCGTGGTTTCCAATTCGGGTACGGACTGAGAGATAAGTGGATTGGGAGAAACCCCCACGCTGACGATTACCTCATCAACCTCTACTGTAGTCGTTTTTCCTTCAACGGCTACCGGCGATCTACGTCCTGACTCGTCGGGATCTCCCAGTTCCATGACCTGCAGGATCATGTGTGTTACTCGTCCGGATTTGTCGCCTACATACTCTATGGGATTGTGAAGTGTAAGAAATTCAATGCCTTCTTCTTTGGCGTGTTTTACTTCTTCTACACGCGCCGGCATTTCTTGCTCGGTGCGACGGTAAACAATCATCGCCTTTTCGGCACCGAGTCGAAGCGCAGTGCGGATGGAGTCCATTGCGGTATTCCCTCCGCCGATCACGGCTACTTTTTTACCTTTATAAACGGGCGTGTCCGATTCGGGATTGGCGGCATCCATCAGGTTGACACGCGTCAGATATTCGTTGGAAGACATGATTCCGACCTGATTCTCACCCTTGATGTTCATAAAGCGGGGAAGTCCGGCGCCACTGCCTACAAAAATTCCTTCGAATCCGTCATCTTCCAAATCTTGCATGGAGATGGTTTTTCCGACAATGCAGTTGTTGGTAAAACGTACACCCATCGCACGTAGATTATCAATCTCGACATCAACAATATTATTGGGTAAGCGAAATTCGGGAATACCGTATTTCAATACGCCTCCAATCTCGTGAAGGGCTTCAAACACATGTATTTCATATCCTAATTTAGCCATATCGCCGGCAAACGACAATCCGGCAGGACCGGAACCGACAACAGCTATTTTGATACCGTTGGACGGTTGTACGTCCGGAACGGAGATTTTTCCGCTTTCACGCTCATAGTCGGCGGCAAAACGCTCCAAATGTCCAATGGCGACCGATTCTTTTTTCGCCTTTGTGTGGATACATTGCGCTTCACACTGCCTCTCTTGTGGGCAAACCCGACCACAAACGGCAGGAAGTGCCGATGTCGATTTCAATATCTTTGCCGCTTCGAGAAATTCGCCTACTTCTATTTTTTTGATAAAATCGGGTATCTGAATACTTACCGGACAACCTAGCATGCACGTGGGTTTGGAGCAATCCAGACAACGCCGGGCTTCCTTCATTGCCAACTCTGCCGTAAGTCCCAGATTTACCTCTTCATCGCGAACGGTAGCACGATATTTGGGATCGAGTTCGGGCATGTGTACCCGCGACATACTCGACCGCTCTCTTGCTTTTAAGTTGGCACGTAATTCTACACGCCAAGATTCATCTCTTCTTGTCATCGTTTTTTGTTTTCCTTGCAGTTGGCATACCTGTATTACAAGTTCTTTGACAAAGCTATGATTACAGTGTTGTTTTGTGGCTTTACCGATCTACTTACAATTACGCAGGTACTATTTCTCCTTTTTTTTAGTCTTATTTTCTATTACTTTCAAACTTCCTAAATAATTTTTTTCTGCTTCGCTCAAAGTTTTTTGCTGATACTTCTTATATTCAATAGTAGCCTTCTCAATAGCAATTTCGTGGCTGATTGAACCGGCTCTTTGTAAAAGTTTTTCACCACTCATGGTCAATATTTTATCCAAATGCTCAGCCCAATCTTTCATGTTCATTGTCTGTTCTCGCTCAGCTTGACGTTCGGCAAAATCCAAATATCCCGAGACTAGTTGCCCTAACAAACGAAGTTCTTTTTCGTCTAAATAATTCTTTGCGACCACCGCATCTTTCAGGTATGGACGATTGCCCGGGAAAGTCATCAATCCCATAAATTCTTTTTCCGAATCGGCACGAGTGTAAATTACTTCGGCGGCTGTTTGACCATGAACTGCATAATGAATTTTGTTTTGTACTTTCTTGAAAAATGCAATGGAAATCTCGGCACCGGGGTCGTAATCGATACTGGTTGCGTAAATATCGAGTACCTGACGGTAAAACACTTTTTCCGAAGCACGAATGTCACGTATGCGTTGTAATAATTCTTTCCAATAGCCTCCACCACCCAGATTTTTTAAGCGCTCATCGTCCATGGCAAAACCTTTACGTATATATTCGTTAAGGAGCTTGGTTGCCCAAATACGAAACTGTGTACCCCGTTGTGATTTTACCCGATATCCCACCGAAATAATAACATTTAGGTTGTAAAATTTTACAGGTTTATCGGAATTAGCAATGTGCAAAAATTGCACATTGCTATTTTCGTCCAGTTCGCCTTCCGAAAATACATTACCAACGTGCTTAACTATTACGGTCCTATCCCTTTCAAACAATGTAGCCATTTGGGCTTGTGTAAGCCAAACGGTCTCCTCTTCAAATCGAACATCTACCGAAATTTTTGCATCTTCGGTTTTGAATATTATAAAATCTGATTTGTTCTCTTTCATGTTGTTCCGTTTCCTTTTGCTTACACCGAATGTGAACCAAATGAAGCAAATATCACATGCTTCACTTCCAAGTTCTTTTATTTGTTACACTTCTGTTTTGCAATGCAGAATTTTCCTTTCCATCTCCTCACGTTCCTGTTCGCGATAGCCGCCAAGCCGCATTAGCATTTCGTCAAAATCGACTTGATGTGCGTCAAACTCGGGTCCGTCCACACAGACAAATTTTGTTTTTCCACCAATCGACACACGACAAGCGCCACACATCCCCGTACCATCAACCATGATGGTATTGAGCGAAGCAACGGTAGGAATGCTGTATTTTTTGGTCAATTCACTGACAAATTTCATCATAATAGCCGGACCGATGGTAACGCATAGATTTACGTTTTCTCGGTTAACAATCATCTCCACCCCATTGGTTACAAGCCCTTTTGTGCCGTGAGATCCGTCATCGGTCATTACAATTACTTCGTCGGAATTTTGTCGCATCTGCTCTTCGAGAATGACCAATTCTTTGGTACGGGCTGCTAATACAACAATAACCTTGTTGCCGGCTTGCTTGAGTGCCGTAACGATGGGAAGCATGGGTGCTGTCCCTACTCCGCCACAAGCGCATACCACAGTTCCGAATTCTTCGATGTGGGTAGCTTGTCCGAGTGGACCGACCAAGTCGGTAATGTAGTCTCCGGCTTCTAACGCGCAGAGCTTGGTTGAAGATACCCCCATGCGCTGAACGACGAGTGTAATTGTACCTCGGGCGATATCGGCATCGGCTATTGTTAGTGGAATGCGTTCTCCTTTTGTACCGACACGCACCATTACAAAATGACCGGCTCTACGCGATTTGGCGATTAGCGGCGCGTCAACGACAAATTTAATGACTTTCTCCGAAAAGTATTCTTTGCTGATAATTTTGTTCATTGAATCTCAATTGTAAAATATGGATAGGAGTTGATTGGTTGACGGCGAAAACATCGGTTTTAGTCGTTACTTTGCGGGTTAACCGGTTCTTCTCCCGAGTTAATTTTTATATCGGGCACCGGAAGCGCTTCAATCGGCTCACGCACAAGTATGCTATCTACTGCCGATGTATCCGGCTCTATGAACGAATCACACTTGTAATCACGATGAATTTCCTGTTTCGGTTTGGACGGAAATTTAGCTCGGTAATCCAGTTCTTTGTCCGCCAAAACTTTTTCCATAAAATAGGCGAAAATTGGTAAAGCGGTACGGCTTCCCTGTCCCATGCTTCCGGAACGAAAGTGAATGCTCCGGTGTTCTGCTCCAACCCACGAGCCACCTACCAATTTGGGGGTTACACCAATGTACCAGGCATCCGAGTAATTGGATGATGTTCCCGTTTTACCGCCGAAATCGGTATCCCAACGCATCAAGTCGTAGTTCCACAAGGCGCGAGAAGTACCTCCGGGCTCGGTAATGCCGCCTTTCAGCATCTCCGTCATCAAAAAGGCATTTTCATACGAAATAACACGACGTGGTTTAGCTTTGTATTCAAAAACAGTATAGCCATCGTGGTCAACAATTTTTGACACGACTATCGGAGCAAGAAACATGCCTTCTCCAACAATGGTACTGTAAGAATTAACCATCTCGAGCAAGGTTACGTCTGACGCACCGAGACTCAAGGTGGGTACTTCTTCTAATTTTGACTTAACACCTAACAATTTTGCTGTTTTTGAAACATTTCCTAAACCGACATCTTTCGCTAATTGAGCCGCGATGGTATTTGTCGATTTTGCAAATGCTCTTTTCAACGTCATGTTGGAATAGCTGTAACCTCCTCCCGAATTTCGGGGTGTCCAGGCATATTTTCCTTTGCCCCATGTAAAGGATTTGTCAACCATGATATCACAAGGCGATTTTCCGGCAATCATGGCGGCTGTATATACGAATAATTTAAATACCGATCCGGGTTGGCGCTTGCTTTGAGCTACTTTATCATAATGCCAGTAATTGTAGTCAATATCGCCGACCCAGGCTTTTACGTATTTGGTGTCGGGCTCCATAGCTACGAAACCGCAATGTAAAAAGTGATTCATGTATTTGATAGAATCCAACGAACTCATCAGAACTTCCTTTGAACCATCATTGTAGTCAAACACATTCATTTTCTTTGGAAGATTCAGGTATTTTTGGATAGAGTCTTCATTGCCGTTAAATTGTTGATGAAGAGATTTGTATATGCCGGATCTTCGCGTTAATTCGGGGATGAAGTTTTTTAATTCCCCTCCTTGTTCGTCCCGCCAGGGATTCTGCCCGGGCCAATGCGCGAAGAAATTTTTTTGCAATCTACGCATTTGTTTGTTTACCGCGTCTTCCGCATATTTTTGCATACGCGAGTCAATGGTTACGTAGATTTTCAATCCATCCGCGTAAATGTCATAGCCGTTGGCATCTCCCCAGTTTTCGAGAAACCGTGTCAAATAATTTCTAAAATAAGGAGCGACTCCTTCGTTCGGTTTTTCGACGCTGTAATTAATTTTTAAGGGTAATTGTTTTAATGAGTCGGCTTCAGCTTTTGTAATGTAGTTGTTTGCCGCCAATTGGCTTATTACCAGATTTCTCCTATCGCGACTGCGCTCCGGGTTTAAATAGGGATTATAGGCGGTAATTGCTTTGAGTAAGCCGACCAATACTGCGGATTGTTCGTAGTTTAGCTTGTCCGGCGTTGTATTGAAGTATGTTTTTGATGCCGTGTGTATCCCGTAGGCATTACTTCCAAAACTAACCGTATTAAGATACATCTCCAGAATAGATTCTTTGGAATAAAAAATCTCTAATTTGACGGCGGTCGTCCATTCCTTTGTTTTATAAACCAGCATCCGAAATCCCGGTAATGAGCCAATAAGTCCGGTAGAGTATTGGCTTCGGGTTTTAAACATGTTTTTTACCAATTGCTGGGTAATCGTGCTTGCTCCTCTGGGATTGCCGCTGAGCGCATCTTTCGCGGCTGAGAATATCCCCTGAAAATCAATGCCGAAGTGTTTGTAGTAGCGTTTATCTTCCGTACTGATTAATGTATTTATCATAGCCGGCGAGATTTCATTGTAGGTTACAAGCTTCCTGTTTTCGGTAAAATATTTTCCGATGAGTTTTCCGTCAGAACTAATGATTTCGGAAGATAGAGATTGGGGCGGATTGGCAATTGCCGATAAAGATGGCGATTTTCCGAAAAGACCTAAAAAATTGATGTCAACAATGAGCAGATAAAAGATAAAAATCATCAGAAAAGTAAGCAAAGAATTGACTCCTTTGCGCCAAACGGGAAGTCGATGAAACCGCACAATCCTTCTTTCGCGCCAATTAATGAAGTTGAAAAGTCCTTGTTTTGCTGTCTCTAAAATTTTAGTAAAAAAACGGGTCATTTTATCTTTACGTAACTTGAAATTTCTCACAAAAATAACTGAAAAGTTTTAAATAATAGAGATTATGACAATTAATACATGATAATTTGCATCAGATACTTTTCTTTCGCTGAACATGAATTAATACATTACAGATTCCAAGGTCTCTTTTAAAGAAAAAATATTCTCAAAAAAGTTGTTTTTTTGACATGAAAGAAATATCTTTGTACGATATTAAAATAATATTATAATAATTGTATTATGAAAACTCAAGAAGTCAAATTTGAAGGGATAAAACTTCCCGGTATTCCAATGATTATTTTTAATTCACTGGTCTTAATCGCTTCCGTTTTGCTGTTTGTCTGGACCGTTGATAATACATCGCTTAGTGCGGGTATGAATATTTTTTGTGTCCTGCTAAGCATTGCTATTTTTCTTTGGTCTCTCATCGCTTTTATAGGATTTATGCTGATTGAGCCCAACGAGGCGCGTGTGATGATCTTTTTCGGAAAATATGACGGAACGGTAAAAGAAAACGGTTTCTTCTGGGTAAACCCGTTCTACTCGAAGAAAAGACTCACGCTACGCGCCCGCAACTTAGATGCCGAACCCATCAAAGTGAACGACAAATCGGGGAATCCGATACTGATAGGCATGGTCGTCGTCTGGCGAGTAGTAGATACCTATAAGGCTTCTTTCGATGTGGATAATGCTTCGATGGCATCCGGCGTACAGGGAACAGGTAGTGATAATGTGAATGTAAAAATGAAAGCGTACGAGAACTTTGTAAAAATTCAAAGTGAGGCTGCGCTCCGAAATGTTGCCGGCATGTATCCATACGATCACTCCAGCGGAGACGACTTATCCAATACCGATTTGACGCTTCGTTCCGGTGGCAATGAAATGAATGAATTGCTGGAACGCCAAATCAACGAACGGCTGATGATTGCCGGAATACAGGTACTCGAAGCGCGAATCAACTACATCGCTTATGCGCCTGAAATAGCCGCTGTAATGCTTCGTCGCCAGCAGGCAGGAGCCATCATCGCCGCACGCGAAAAAATCGTGGAAGGCGCGGTGAGTATGGTAGAATTGGCACTGAAAAAATTTGAAGACAAGAAAATCGTACATTTGGATGAAGAGAAAAAAGCGGCCATGGTCAGCAACCTGATGGTGGTACTCTGCGGACAGGAAAATGCACAGCCGATACTTAATACGGGAACGCTGCATCAGTAGTCAATCGATTATGGGAGACGAAATTCTTTATTTTGAAGAACAAAGTCGTAAGCCATGGTGGCTTCTTTTGATCTTAATCATTGTGGATGTACTTATGATATACGGATGTATCCAACAGTTGATATTGGGTCAACCGTGGGGCAACAATCCTGTGGGAGACGGCGTATTGGTTGCTTTAACAATTTTTGTGTTGGCACTGACGGTCATTTTTTTCTTCGTTAAATTGAAAACATGGATTTGTAAAGAAGGAATCTATATGCGTTATTTTCCTTTAGTATTGAAAACGAAATTCTTTGATTGGGATTCTATTGATTCAATTTATGTGCGTCAATACTCTCCCGTAAAGGAATACGGTGGATGGGGCTATCGCTTTGGATTGGGAAAATCGGTTGCATTCAATGTGTCGGGAAACGTCGGACTGCAGCTGATTTTGAAAAACGGAAAACGAGTGCTGATTGGGACACGAAAACCGGATGAAATAAATGACGTATTGCTTGCATTAGGAATTAAAACCGGAAAAGAACAAAGCAATCCGGAATAATGGCTTGATTTTTAATTCGTCCAATTTTTATTTTTTAGAAAGTGGCAAACGAAAAAGAGAATAGAACAAAAAACTTTGTCCTTCGCATTGACGCAAAATCGATGGAAGCAATAGAAAAATGGGCTGCAGATGAATTCAGAAGTGTTAACGGACAGATTCAGTACTTGCTTGATCAGGCTTTGAGTAAAAGTGGGAGAAAGGCAAAAAGGAATATCCGCAACCAATCCGACTGACAAGGTTTATCAGAGTCAATATCGTTTTCCGAAAAAAGCTACCTTTCTACAACCGGAGCATCATGTTTCTAAAGATGTGTGCCCATAAGCAATACATTCGTTAAATATTGTCCCGTTTTACCGAAACAATTTTCGAAAATTATTAAGGTAATTCTTTTATGCTACCGATTTTCTAATTCGCTTAGATTTTCCCGTAAAAGCCGCATGAAATACGGTATATGTGGAAGTCGCCTACATCCGGAACATGTTGTACGAAGAAGTTGTGAACCACTTCAAAAAGTCATTCACAGGCGATGTTTGAATAGTGGGGCGATTAACCCAGAGTATCTTGTTGAGTATTAAAATGCGCGATACAGGGTGTTTTATTCTTTATCAAAACTTGTTTTGTCGAAAAAAAAAGAACCGTACTTAATGATTTCGTAAAATATAGTATCTTTGTTTTCCAAAAAGCACCCCTTTGAGTATAAAACGAACCGTATCATTAATTTCGGGAAATCGTTTTTTATTTTAAACGATGGGCGTATTTCTTTTTATACTACTTGTTTTTCGGGAAGATGAATGCAGGCGGACAACGATAAATTCACGACGTTCCTCCGGTTTTAAATTTAAATACCAATGGCTTATATTAAATCCGTTCGGGGTTTCACACCCAAAGTCGGAAAAAATTGTTTTTTAGCCGAAAACGCCACCATAGTTGGCGATGTGACGATGGGCGACGGATGTAGTGTTTGGTTCAATGCAGTTTTACGTGGCGATGTAAATTCCGTTCGTATCGGGAACCATGTAAATATACAAGATGGCTCCGTGCTTCATACGCTGTATCAAAAATCGGTAGTGGAAATAGGAGATTACGTGTCGGTAGGACACAACGTTACCATACATGGCGCCAAAGTAGATAATTACGCGTTAATCGGGATGGGCGCGACCCTATTGGATTATGCCGAAGTGGGGGAAGGAGCCATTGTCGCGGCGGGAGCTTTAGTCTTGAGTAAGACGAAGATTCCACCCTACACGCTCTGGGCAGGCGTGCCGGCAAAGTTTGTAAAGGAAGTGGAGCCGGAACAAACCAACGAGATGAACCGAAAAATAGCCCACAACTACGCGATGTATGCCGGATGGTATGAGGAAGAAAACAAATAAACCTACAGAAAGATTTTAGATGTTAGTTCACTTGTTTATTTCGCGTAAAAAAGTTAAAAACAGAAGCCCCAAATGTTGAAAGAAGATTATATCATGCGGCTTTTGCAGCATTTTTTCGAAAGTTTGTCAAAATGGCTTTCCAAGGAAAAAGAAGAAAGTCCGGAATTAATCGCGCGTTTTAACAACGAATTGGTCAAGCCCTATTTGGATAAGGACATGTCCTTTTTTGAGACTAAAACGGAGGCTGAATTAGTCGAATATTTCAACGCAACCTATCCCGATGAAAGGGAACGGCTTTCGCGATTAGAAATTCTGGCGGAATTATTTTACCGAACGGCTTTATTGGAATCCGATGAAATCGTTCAAAAAAAGCAATATTCCAATTCTTTGAATCTTCTCTTGTCTATCGATTTGCAAAGCAAAGATTATTCCATGGAAAGAGTAAGTCGGATAGATAAGCTAACTAAAATGATATAAACAGCGTTTTTTATGTTGATTACCGATTTAATTAAATTAGATTTCCGTAAAAATTTTCGTTCACAGACTTTCTACAGGGGATTAGCTGTAAAGCTTCTGATGGGGTTTATGGCTATCTATTTTGCCGTCATTTTTCTGATACTGGGATTGGCTTTAGGGGATATATTGGGAGAATTGCACGATGAACTTACTCCGCTGGAAGTTCTGAATGGAGCTTCGTTGTACATTGTGATTGGGGCTTTGCTGATCCGTTTTTTCATGCAATCGCTCAATACGGTAAATCTGAATACCTATCAAACATTACCGGTAAAAAGAAACACACTTGTACAGTACATTTTACTCAAACCCCTTTTCAGTGTCGTGAATTACTTGACGCTGCTCATTATCATCCCTTTTGCGGTAAAGAGTGTTTTTGCCTACTACCCGGGCTGGGTGGCTGTCCGGTTTGTAATTAACTGTTTGTTAATTATCTGGATGAATATTTGGTTGGCGTCTTACCTGAAAAGGAGATTCGGAACGGATATGCGTGCGCTTTTAGTCATTCTCGTCTTATTCGTGGCAATTGTCGCTTTGGAGTATTTTAAGATTTTTTCGCTGTTTGACACATCTGTACGCGTTTTCAACTTTCTGACGATTCAACCTTTCGGATGGCTGATTACACCGGTTGCTACCGGAATGGCTTACGGCTTGAATCGGATATTTTTCGCAAAAAATTATTATCCCGAAAAATTCAACGAAAAATTAACTCGCGGAGAAAATAAGGTAGTCGGTGGCTTGACGTTTTTGGAAAAATACGGAACCATCGGCGAGTTGATTCAATTGCAGATTCGATTGATTTTCAGACATAAACGAACAAAATCATTGATGTATATGAGTGCTTTCTTTATTCTTTACGGACTCTTGTTTTACACCAGCGATATATATTCGGAAAGTATGGCTTGGATGGCATTTTGCGGGTTGATTATTACCGGAATGGCATCCATGATGTATGGACAGTACATTATGGGCTGGGAGAGTAGCTATTTTGATACGATTTTGACAAAAAATATTCCCACAGACACGTATGTCAAAGCAAATTTCTACCTGCTCATTGGATTTAATGTTCTCTCGTTTATCATTTCCATTGCTTACGCTTTTCTGGGAATAAAATACCTTTATCTGCACATAGCCATGTTCCTTTTCAATACGGGGATTAATGTCTTTTTACTGATGTTTTTTGCCACTTTCAACACAAAACGGATAGACCTGATGGCAAAAAGTTCTTTTAACTATCAGGGGACGACGTATAAGAGCTTTCTAATCATTCTTCCTATTATGATGCTACCGATTATTTTAGCGGGAGTATTGAATATTTTTTTGACGTTTAATCTGACCCTGATCGTAATAGGTCTTCTTGGCTTTATCGGGATTCTTACCATTCCCTTTCAAATAAAAATTTGTTCCCGTCAGTTTAATAGTCGAAAATACATTATGGCTCAGGGTTTTCGAGAAAAATTATAGGCAATTGGATGAAAATCAAATATATGAAAGAACCCAAGATACCTAAAATTTACAGTTAAAAGCAGCCATTTGTTTCAAGTTTCAAACCAAAAAAAGATGATTACAGTTTCAAATCTTACAAAAAAATACAACGACATTCCCGTATTGGACGTACCCTCGCTAACCATCCAACAAGGCGAAAGCTTTGGTTTGGTCGGAAACAACGGCGCGGGAAAAACAACACTTTTCCGATTAATTCTTGATTTGATCGAAGCGGACAGTGGCGAAGTGCTGATTGATGACAAGCCGGTAGCCCGGCAGGATGATTGGAAAATAAGTGTAGGGTCTTTTCTCGATGAAAGTTTTTTAATCGATTATCTTACCCCGGATGAATATTTTAGCTTTGTAGGAAAGCTGTACAATAAATCGGAAGGGGATATTTCCGTATTGTTGGAGAATTTCAAGGAATTCTTTAACGGTGAAATCGTGGAGAGCAAAAAGCTCATTCGCGAGCTTTCCAAAGGGAACCAGAAAAAGACAGGTATCGCTGCCGCGTTAATCTCTGAACCGAAAATACTGATTCTTGACGAACCTTTCACGGCACTCGACCCATCGTCGCAAATACGACTGAAACGCCTGTTAAACGAATTGCAAGAAACACGTAACATGACCATGCTTATTTCAAGCCACGACTTGAATCATGTTACCGAAGTGTGTAAACGCACAGTAGTCCTTGAAAAAGGAAAAATTGTTCGGGATATCCCAACTAACGCGGACACATTAAAGGAATTGGAAAGTTATTTCGCTGTATGAACAAAATAATTTCTCGATACATTCTCAATTCGGATTTATAACGGAGTTCACTTCGAGAATACGGTCAGGAATCTTTAGTTACCATATTCTGAATACCGGTGTGTTGCAAAAATCATAGCGTAAGGATAACGAATTATTTTTAGTCTATTGACAAGTTAAGTATAAAATAGCACGTATATAATATCACAATACTCTTATTCTCAGAATAATCGGAGATTGATTATCCGAAATATATTCTTAACATAGCACTACATATTAAGCTTTTTTATTAACAAAATTCGCTTGATTTACTATTCTTTCAAAATAGGTCATCACACGGATTATCATAAAGGATTATACATAGATATGAATTTTTTAGACGATACATTGCCACTGGATTTGCCGTTGGCAAATTCTTCCATTATTAAAGTCATCGGCGTAGGTGGCGGCGGTGGGAATGCCGTGAACCACATGTATGGACAAGGCATCGCGGATGTTTCTTTTGTTGTCTGCAATACCGACAACCAAGACCTTGTGCGCTCTCCTGTACCCATAAAAGTGCAGTTAGGAAAAACCGTTACACAGGGATTGGGAGCGGGCGGACGTCCGGAAACGGCTCGCAAAGCAGCTGAAGAATCCATTGAAGATATCCAGCGCATGTTGTCCGACAACACGAAAATGGTCTTCATTACCGCCGGTATGGGGGGAGGCACCGGAACCGGTGCGTCTCCCGTAGTTGCCAAAGTGGCGCACGATATGGGGATTCTTACAGTCGGTATTGTAACCATTCCTTTCGCGTTCGAAGGAAATCAAAAGATCCGACAGGCGCTGGAAGGCGTTGTTTCGTTGAGTGAATATGTAGATGCCATTCTGGTCATCAACAACGAAAAATTGAAACTCATCTATCCCGATCTGAATCTTTCCAACGCGTTTGCGAAAGCTGATGACGTTCTTACCAACGCGGCGAAAGCCATAGCGGAAATCATAACCGTTCCCGGCTATATCAACACCGACTTTGCTGACGTAAGCACCATCATGCGCGACGGTAAGGTAGCCATCATGAACACAGGCTACGCTTCCGGCGAAAACCGCATAACCAAGGCGATTGAAGACGCGTTGAACTCGCCGTTGCTCAATACGAAGGATGTTAATGGTGCCAAGAAAGTGCTGCTGAGTCTGTATTGCTCGCATGAAAATGAAATTAAGATGGAAGAAATTACGCAGATTCATGATTTCATGGCTCAAGTCGGCGAAGATGTAACCGTTATATGGGGGGCGAGTTTTGATGAAACATTGGACGATCAGGTAAAAATCACGCTGATAGCTACCGGATTTGACGTGAAGGATATTCCCGGTATGCCCGCCTCAATTATCCGGAAACTGAAGGAAAATGAGACTCAAGTTGGTGCGTATGAAACGGAAGATGAAAGCGAGCCGGATGACGAGGTATTGGAAGAAAAAAAGAAAAAATCGGATGCTGAAATAAACAAAGCGATTGGCGAACTTTATGGCGCTTCCGTCAAACAAAATCCAAAACCGGATGAGAAGCAAGAAGAATTGTTTCAAGGGACTGTGTCCTTTACCGGAGAACAAGAAGAAGAACTTCCAACAATTGATATTGCTACTTTGGATGATGATGAAAATCTGAAGAAAGTAGAAGAAATACCGGCTTGGAAAAGAAGATTTATGAAAAAATAAAACCAAACACGATGGAAAAAATATTTGAACAAATAAGCGCAGATATTAAAGTGGCGATGCTTGCTCGCGAAAAAGTGGCTTTAGAAACCTTACGAGGTATAAAGAAAGAATTTCTGGAAGCGAAAACGGCTAAAGGAAGCGACGGTACATTGCAGGACGAACAAGCTGTAAAAATAATGCAGAAAATGGTAAAGCAGCGTAAAGAAACCGCTCAAATCTATTCGGAGCAGAATCGCCCCGAATTAGCCGAGAAAGAATTAGCCGAAGCGGAAGTTATTGAAAAATACCTTCCCAAACAGATGAGCGAAAGTGAATTGGAAACTGCTCTAACCGCGATCATCACGCAAGTTGGTGCTTCTTCGCCACAAGATATGGGAAAAGTGATGGGAGCTGCTACGAAACAACTTGCCGGAAAAGCCGATGGACGAGCGATCTCCGAAAAAGTAAAAGAATTGCTGAATCGGTAGCGAGAGTAAAAGCCTTGTCAACATTCTCAAAGAGAAAAATTGGCAAGGCTTTTTTTAATTTAACGGATGTGAATGCGCTGACGTTCGGTCTTATTCGTAATCCGAAACCGGCGGACAAGTACATACCAAATTCCTGTCTCCGAACGCGTTGTCAACACGAGCCACATTTATCCAAAATTTATTTTCGCCGACCCAAGGAGCGGGATATGTCGCTTTTTTTCTCGAATAAGGATGCTGCCAATCGTCCGAAACGACTTCATATTCAGGATGTGGAGCATTAATCAGGACATTATTTTCTTTATCGGCTTTACCTGCTTCTATTTCTTCTATTTCGTGATAAATTTGGAGCATGGCATCAATAAATTTATCCAGCTCAGCCGGCGACTCGCTCTCCGTAGGTTCAATCATCAATGTGCCGTGTACAGGAAACGACAACGTAGGAGCATGATATCCGTAATCGATCAAGCGCTTGGCTATGTCGGTCTCGGTAATACCGGTTCTGCTTTTGATGTTCCGACACTCTAAGATAAGTTCATGCCCCACTCTACCATTTTCTCCTGTATATACTATCCCGTACGTATCCTTCAAGCAAGCAGCTAAATAATTCGCGTTTAGTATCGCGATTTTTGTGGCTTGTCGCAGACCTTCTGCTCCCAACATACGAATGTAGCCATAGGTTATGGTCAATACGCCCGCGCTCCCATATGGTGCCGCAGCCACGGTATTCTTTCCAAAATGCTTGTCGGGTAAGAATTCGGCTAAATGGGACGCTACACAAATGGGACCAACGCCCGGTCCGCCACCGCCGTGTGGGATAGCAAATGTTTTGTGCAAATTCAGGTGGCATACATCCGCGCCAATGATACCCGGATTCGTCAATCCGACTTGCGCATTCATATTCGCGCCATCTAAATATACTTGACCACCATATTTATGCACAGTCTTACACATGTCCTGTATTGCTGTTTCGAATATGCCGTGAGTGGATGGATAGGTAATCATACAAGCGGCAAGCTGATCCGCGTTAGCCTCTGCTTTAGCATTCCAGTCGGCGATATCCACATTCCCTTTTTCATCACATTTCACCACAACGATATTGAATCCACACTGTATCGCGCTCGCCGGATTCGTTCCGTGGGCGGATGCCGGAATTAAAACGATATTTCGATGCTTTTCGCCTTTAGCAAGCAAATACGACTTTATGACTAACAGTCCGGTAAACTCGCCCGCCGCTCCGGAGTTTGGCTGTACCGAACAGGTGTCAAGTCCTGTGATTTCACAAAGATATTGTTCCAACTCATGGATGATTTCATTATATCCTTCCGTCTGACTCATGGGAGCCATAGGATGAATGCCCGCAAATTCGGATCGGCTCAATGGAAGCATCTCGGACGCGGCATTCAATTTCATCGTGCAAGAACCTAAGGAAATCATTGAATGCGCCAACGAAATATCCCGTCGCTCCAACTTCTTGATATAGCGCATCATGTCCGTTTCGGTATGGTAGCGGTTGAATACATCGTGAGTCAGATAATCCGACTTCCTTTCCGATTTTTCGTCAAATGATTTCAATCCTTTTAAGCTTTGTTCGTCAGCTTTCACGGGGTTGTTCCCAACAGTTTCGGCAAATATTTCCACGAGTCTATTTACAACTTCCACATTGGTCGTTTCATCCACGCTGAGTCCGATTTCTCCCGTTTCAAAATAGTTGAAATTAATTTCATTCGACAAAGCAATCTTTTTGAAGTCCGATAATTCTACACCATCGGGTAGGGTTATTTTCAACGTATCAAAAAAGTTTTCATTTTCTTGCGAATACCCATAGACGCTCAACATTTCGTTGATATAGGTAGCTGTCGAATGGATTTGTTCGGCAATATTCCTAATGCCTGTCGCACCGTGATACACGGTGTAGAATCCGGCCATTGTTCCCAATAGAGCTTGCGCCGTACATATATTGGATGTAGCCTTCTCGCGCTTAATATGCTGTTCGCGTGTCTGAAGCGCCATACGCAAAGCGGTCTTACCATACACATCCTTGCTTACCCCGATTATCCGACCGGGCATATCGCGCTTGTATTCTTCTTTCGTGGCAAAGTAGGCGGCAGATGGACCTCCAAAGTACATCGGAATACCCCAGCGCTGCGTAGAACCGAGCGCAATATCCGCACCCCACTCGCCCGGAGGCGTGAGTAGCGCAAGACTCAGAATGTCGGCAGCTACGGCTACAATGCAGTTGTGAGCATGTGCTCTCTCTACAAAGTCGGAATAATCGTTTATCGAACCATTGGCGTCAGGATACTGTACGATTGCCCCAAAATGTTTTTCGGAGAACTTTGCCAAGTTGAAATCGCCAAATTCCAATTCTATCCCTTGCGCAAATGCTCTGGTCTTGAGTACCGCTTTTGTCTGTGGAAAGGTGTTTTCATCTACGAAGAATACATTTGCACCCGCTTTGACCTGTTCTCGGGATCGCATGTTGAACGCCATAGTAACTGCTTCTGCGGCTGCTGTAGCTTCGTCGAGTAGGGACGCGTTGGCGAGTGGAAGTCCTGTAAAATCTACAATTGCGGTTTGGAAATTCAATAGGGCTTCCAATCGACCTTGCGAAATCTCTGCCTGATAAGGGGTGTAAGATGTGTACCATGCCGGATTTTCAAACACATTTCGCAATATGACTGCAGGCGTTACAGTATCATACCAACCCTGTCCAATAAGGCTTGTGTACAACTTATTTTTAAGACCTAAATTAGAAATATGTTTTGCATATTGGCTTTCGGTAAGCGGTAAGGGTAAATTCAATGAACTTTGCAAGACAATGGCTGAAGGGATTGTTTGACTTACGAGTTCATCCAAACTCTCCACACCTATTATTTTTAGCATCAATGCTTCGTCCTGCGGGGAGACACCTATGTGCCTGTGTTCTAAGAAGTCTTTCATCGTTTCTTTTGTTGATTTATAAGTTGGTCAAAGATACTTATTTTTGGGCATAAATTATCAAAGGGGGCATGAATATTCTTTCACACAAAATACAAGAAAGACATTTACCGGATACACGATCCATTTAGTCTTCAAGATAGAACACTAAACTATTTTAACCTGAATCAGGCTCCTATATGAGCGTTAAAATTCAATACTGTGTACTATTTTGACGTAAAATCTCCTTATTTAGTAAACGTATGAATGTTTTTTTGGCATTAAAATTGAGATACCGAATTTTATACCCTTATTCTCTTTGTTTGAATAAATTTAATCTAAATACTTTCTGATTTTAGTACACTAATAAATAGCAATGACATATTCATCAATAAAATAATTAGTAACCAAAAACAAAAAAAATGAAAAAATTATTTGTAAGTGTAATGATAATTGCGAGTACAATTACTTTCACGTCTGCTCAAAGAACATCCGTAGAAGCGTCTAAATGGTCTATTGCCATCAAAGGCGGAGGCACCTACTTTCGTGTAACACCAATTGGGAATGGCTATACTGACGACATGAGTTGGGGAGCCGGCCTGGCAATAGAACGAACGGTAAATCCCATCTTTGGTATGGGATTAGATATTAGTTATATGGATTTTACCCGACAAGGCTTGGATGGAAAAACTATCGACCCTACACTGTTTGGGGCATTTAACTTGTCTAATCTGGTCTTTCCTTACAGAGAAAAATCAAGCTGGAACGTATATGCCAAAGCCGGAGTGGGTGCAGGGTTTTACAGCAACGATATCAGTGGAGTTAAAGACAACGGAATAAGTCCTGTTTTTATGGGTTCTTTACATCCGGAAGTAGCTTTAAGCAAGAACATAGCGCTTGGTGTTGAATTTGCTGCGCGCTATTATTCCAAGGAACTATTAGGGGGGCAGGTATCAAAAGATCGTTTCGATGATGCTTTAACGCTACTTGCCACTCTTCGATTCAACTTAGGCTCTGAGCATGTTCGTAACATGACTATGACAGACTTCTATCCTGCCTCCACTCCGGCCCCTGTAGTTATGCAAACTGAAAATAACAATGACGACAGTCAATTGATCAACCGATTGGATGACCTCGACAGGCAAGGACAAGACATTCAGAATCGCTTGAAAAAGTTAGAACAAGATGTAAAAGACCTTCAAAACAAACCCGTCGGCTCATCGACAACCGTATCTTTTCAAAATGTTGAATTCAAATTTGATTCATCTGAACTTACTGAAGAATCCTATCCGACTTTGAATCAAATTGCAGCTATCCTGAAAGACAATCCTACTTGGAGTGCCTTAAAGGTTCAAGGCCACACGGACAGTGTTGGTCCTGAGTCATATAACCAATCACTATCGGAACGTCGGACGCAGTCTGTTAAAAACTATTTAGTCTCTCTGGGTATTGCCGAATCAGTCGTTTCTACTGAAGGCTTTGGCGAAAGTAAACCTATCGCTTCTAATGATACCGCTGAGGGTCGTCAAACGAATCGTCGTGTAGAATTTGAAGTGGTAAAATAAATCCGACACATCAATTTTAACAAAAAAGCTGTCATTTACCGACAGCTTTTTTTAGTAATACGTAAAAAACTTGTCCTAGTTACGTTAAAGAATAGGATTCGCGAATTTCAAATTAACAAAACAACTCTTGTGATTTGTTCTTTCATTTCTTAAACACGAAATCAAAAAGGGCAAAAAGTTAAATCCTGTTAAATTCAAACAAATATCTTTCTTTATTTTGGTTTATAAAATAAACTGATTTATATTTGTATTCGATTTGAAAACAAATAAACAAAAATTAAACTTATGGAAGAAAAACAATTGAACGAGAAAGAGAGTTTAGAACTTATTTCTCAAATGATCCGCAATTCACGGCGAAGATTAGAGAAACACGATGGGATGCCGTTTCTGATTTGGGGGTATATTACCATTATCGTGTCGATTTTAGTATGGTATCTGCTAAAAAGTACAGGAAATCCGCAATGGAACTTTTTATGGTTCGCGATTCCTGTTTTTGGGACAATCTTTATGTTTTTTCTGAATAAGAAACCGGATACGGGAGTCAAAACGTTTCTTGATACGGTAATTCAATACATTTGGATTGTGTTTGGGAGTGGGGGGGTAATAGTATCGGTGATTACCTTCTTTTGTTGGACAACTCCGGTATTATTTATCATCGTTTTAATGATGGGTATGGGAGCATCTCTTACTGGTCTGGTCATCAAATTTAATCCGGTTGTCATCGCCGGCTTTACCGGTGTGGTTTTATCGATATTCATTCAGATCTTACCGAGCGCGTATTCGTTCTTTATTTTCGCGTTGGCATTTTTTATCATGATGGTTATTCCGGGGCATATTTTGAATTATAAAAGTAAAAAAAGTCATGTTTAAGGAGCTTGACCCACTTCTTCACTCGGAACTCAGGTTAGCGATTATTTCGATTCTTATCTCGGTCGAAGAAGCAGATTTCGTTTATTTAAAAGAACAAACCAAAGCGACATCCGGCAATCTGAGTGTCCAATTGGATAAACTTAGCGAAGCGGGCTACATAAGGGTAGAGCGCGGTTTTGAAGGGAAAAGGACTCGCACGGTATGCAGGATTACAGACGAAGGGGTACAGGCTTTTGAGAGTTATGTAGAAGTGCTTAAGGAGTATCTGAAGTTGTAAAATTGACCTAGCAGATACTTTCTGTTGTCGAAAATGAAAAAATCGCCTTAAAACGTGCATGTTTTAACGCGGTTTTTTTATGCAGTAAAATAAAGTCTAATGGGAATCACCAAACAGCTTTTAATCCATTACGAACTGCTTCGTCATACACTTTTTTATTAAAGGTGTATAGTTTAGGGGCGCGATGAGTTCTTATGCCTAGTTTAAGTCTTTACACTCAAAACATACTATTTCTTCAACGTATAATTTTCAATTTCATTGAGCAACGTCTCAGCCGTGTTGATTTCCAAAAAAGTAGTTCCATAATCACCACTTAGCGGTCCACTCAAGTAGCAGAGACGGTCTTTTCGTCCTATTATATCCCGATCGATTAAGTTTTGTAATAAAGTAGTAAAATACGTCTTCTCGTCCTGCACCAACTCTTCCTTATAGTACGAATAAACACCGTAGCTCAATGCCAACTCCCGAGATGCTCTTTCCTTGTAGCAAAATGCGATGATAGGGTCCGTTCCTCGGTGAGAAGCCAGATAGCGTGCCGTCTGTCCCTCGAAGGTATCCGTGATGATTGCGGTTATATCGGTGTTTTCTCCGGCTTTTACGGCAGCTTGAGCCAAGAATCCCGTTATGTTATCTTTTGAAATTTTAATAGGGATGTCATTCTCCGGCATTTTCGTTTTCTCGGCTTCTCGTGCTATTTTAGACATGGTACGCACGGCTTCCACCGGATATTTTCCGTAAGCCGTTTCTCCGCTAAGCATCAAGGCATCCGTACGGTAATAAATCGCGTTGGCGATGTCGTTTACTTCGGCGCGAGTGGGGCGTGGATTTTCAATCATCGAATGGAGTATCTGAGTGGCGACAATGACCGGCTTTTGTGCTTGCACACACTTACGAATCAGTTTTCGCTGAATGCCGGGAATCCGTTCTTGCGGCACTTCTATTCCCAAGTCTCCACGTGCGACCATGACACCGTAAGAGTACTCGATAATTTCATCAATATTATCTACTCCTTCTTGATTTTCTATTTTAGAAATGATTTTTATCTTACTCTGATGCTCATCCAAAATTTCCTGAATATCAATTAAATCCTGCTTCGAACGGACAAAAGAATGCGCGATAAAATCCAACTTTTGCTCGATAGCAAAAACAATATTCTTACGGTCCTTATCTGTCAACGAAGGTAAATTGATCCGAACGCCGGGTACGTTTACACTTTTGCGACTTCCCAATGACCCATCATTTTGAGCAACACAAGTTAAATATTCATCGTTCTTAGATATGATCTTTAAATCAATTTCGCCATCGTCAATTAAAATGTCGTCGCCCACGTTAAGATCCCGGACAAAATGCGGATAGCTGACTGCTAAACATTCTTTGGTCGAAATAAGATTTATATCGCCTTTTACTTTTATCACATCTCCTGTCGCAAATTCAATCAAATCATTTTCGACGACTGTGGTTCGAACTTCCGGTCCTTTGGTGTCAACCAGCAATGCGATTCGATTGCTTACTGAACGAACGTTATTAATTATTTTCATAAATCCATCTCGATCCAGGTGAGCTGAATTCATTCGAACGACGTTCATCCCTTCTTCGTATAGCTGACGGATGAAATCCACATCGCAACGCTTGTCGCTGATGGTTGCTACTATTTTGGTAAATTTTTTCTGCATAATATCATTCCATATTCATCCATGTAGAACGGTGTGGAGAGTAATATTCATTTGTATTTTCAGCTCGAAAAGTTAAGCGGATAACATTTTTCGGCTCTTTTAGTTTAAGTCCCAAAGAAAATATTTCGGGAAATGTACTCCGAGATTACCCGAAACGGAAACTTTCCAAAGCCAATCGATAGGAATCCAACCCAAAACCGACAATACATCCTTTCGCAACTTCCGACAGATAGGAGTGACGACGGTATCCTTCGCGGGCAAAAACGTTGGATATGTGTACTTCAATAACCGGCGATGGTATTCCTCGTATCGCATCCGCAATGGCAATGGAAGTGTGCGAATAGGCACCGGCATTTAACACTATCCCATCAAAATCAAAACCGACTTCATGCAGTTTGTTGATGATTTCACCTTCTGCATTTGATTGAAAAAAAGTAAGTTCTATGTCATTGAATGCTTTCTTTAGTTCGGCGAAGAAGGATTCAAAATCCTGATTTCCATAAACCGAAGGTTCGCGTTTCCCAAGCAGATTAAGATTTGGACCGTTGATAATGACGATTTTTTTCATGGAAGAAAAATTTCTTGCAAAATTAGCAAAATAAAACGAGTTTTACATAGCAAACATTAACATTTAATATTCACGGCATTTTATCACACGTTAGGATTTTTAATAAATTTCTTTTATTTTTGAACAATTTTTATCGTTATTGGATACCCCATTAATAATAGACTTTATATCAGTTAGTTTTATAAGTGTTTGATATTACAACAATATTTTAAACATATATCCGTTATTCGGATATTATGAGATACATAACATTACAGAAAAACAAAGTCCGGTTTTTAAGTTTAACGGGTTTGAGCGTTTAATCTTTTGATGTATTGCAGTCTTATTTCACAGAAGATTGGAAAGAATACATCACAAATTACACTATTGATGGCGAACCTCGTGTTCGTTTGGCTCGCGTTCAGGTTTGCAAGCAATTGCCAACTATTGCAGATAAGTTGCTGTTTATTTTAGTTTGCCTGAAAACCAATCCTTTGCAAGAGCATCACGCCGCTTTCTTTGGGATGACACAACCGAAAGCCAATAAACTTATTCCTCTTCTTTCCACGATTCTGTTGTCCACCCTCAAACACTTGGGTGAACTCCCCGAAAGGAATGAATACCGTCTTGTCGAACAGTTGAAATTCTGTA
>JBKEBE010000014.1:0-63603 GCA_047973025.1 Paludibacteraceae bacterium | reverse complement strand
TGGTAATCAGCGAGCTGCTGCCGAGATGATCCGGGTGGTAAAAATACAATAAATTTCCGGAATTGGTGCCGCTTCCTGTAAAAGAAACCGGCATCGCGGTGTAAACTGCACCCAGACTGTCGTATTCTGCTATCAGCGCATTCTGTAGGCGTGTGCGCTTGGTGGTGTAGTTTACGGCGCTGCCTCCGGCTTTGGTTATGGTAGTCGCATTCATCGTACCGTTAGCTAAGCGGCTGGCTATGCGCTGGCTGCCTGCGTAGATGTGCTTGGTGTAGTTACCGCCCGGGCTTACTACCAAGTAGGGGCTTACGTAGGCGGTGAAGTCGGCATTGCTGAGCCGGGATGCTGTGAGCCTGCCGTTTACATAGACGCCCTCGCTCGCGCCGTGCATCTTCACGGTGCGCTCGCCGGAGGCATCATAGAGGTAATTGGATATGTAGCCGTTGTCGCTTATGCCGGTCAGGCGGTTTTCTTCGTCCCAGAGCAGCCTGCGGGTCGTACTACCCGCTCCGGCGGCATGCACGTAGAGCATATTGCCGTTAAGGTCGTACAAATACTGAGACCTCACCCCCGGCCCCTCTTCCACGGGAGAGGGGGGCTGTGCGCCCTCGTAGCGGTAGCTGCTGTCCCTTATGGCCGCTATCTGCTGCGCGTTGGCGGGATTGTAGGTGTATGCCAGTTCGTAGCCTGCATGCAGCGTACCGTCAAACTGCACATTGGTCTGGCTGATATGCTGTTTTTTGCTCGTGATGTTATGCATCCGGTCATACTGCATGGCAAGGGTGTAGGATGCCGTTTTGTCATCAGCTCCCGTAAAGGCGCCGCCGGCAGTGGACAGCCTGTAGAGTCTGTCATACGTATAGGTATGCACCATGTTTCCGCCTATGTTTCTGCCGGAGTATTGGGCCGGCGGGGCGGCATTGCTTACGTTCAGGATATTGCCCACGGGATCATAGCCGTACGTATTGTCCATGATGCTCGTTCCGGCGTGCTGTACTTGCAGGTTTTGCAGGTAGCGGGTTTCGGGGTTATAGGCATAATCTGTTTTTGTCCCGTTGCCGTAGGTTACGGAGGTGCGCTGTCCGAATTTATCGTAGGTAATGTTTGTGATGTAGTCGGACGTGCCGCTTCCTTTTACGGATACCAATTGTCCTCCGGCATCGTAGGCGTAATTTACCGCTTCGTTGTCCGGGTAGATCATGGTCTGCAGCCGGTTCCACGAGTCGTACGTCCACTTGGTAACGTAGGTGGCTACTGCCTGATTAGGTATTACCAGCGTGCGCCGCGCTTCGGTAAGCTCACCCATGCTGCCGTACTTAAACTCCTGCGCACCGCTTCCGTCTTCCTGCAGCACGAGCCGTCCTGCACGGAAATCCGCCGCATCCGGTGTACCGTAGGTGTATTTCACGTTGTTTTTCGGGTTTTCCGGGTAGGTGATGCTTTTCAGGCGGTTGAAGTCGTAGTCGTACTTCACCGGTTTTTTAATGCGCTGCAGGTTGGCGGTCAGTTTTTCTATCAGGTTGCCTGCCGGGTCGTACTTGTACTCGGTAGTGCCTGAGGCAGGATGCGTCACTTTGGTGCGGCGGTCTGCCATGTCGTACTCGGAGAGCGTCTGCATGCCCATGGCATCGGTTACGGCGGTCAGCCTGTTGATGCCGTCGAACTCGAAATGTGTGGCTATTACTTCATTTTCATCCGGGTACTGCTCGGTGCGCACGGTCATGCCGCTTCCGTCGGTATAGGACGCCTGCTTCTTGCCGAGCGCATCGGTCACCAAGGTTTTCAGCAGGCCCCCGTCTATGGAATAGGCGGTCTCCGTTATTGTGCCGTCGGGCAGGGTAACTTTCGTAACGCGGTCCAGCACATCGTATTCGGTGAGGGTTTTATGGCTGTCTTCGCTGCCGGCGTAGTTAAACAAGTCGTAATTTCGTGCTCCTACCTGCGGATAAAAGCTTTCTGCCACCCTCCCGAACGGGTCGTATTTCACCCGTCCGCTCACTATCATCCTCTCCTGACCGTCTATGAATGCATCTTTCTTAACCTGTATAATTTTCCCGAATCCATCAGCAAATGTCACGGTTTCTATAGGGTTGCCGGGATGCTGCGGATCGTAGTGGCGTGTGACGGCGTATGCGGGATATTCGATGCCACCTCCCTGGTCAAGTCTTACCTCCGGTCTGTAATCGAATCGGAGAGTATAATCCGGGTCTTTGGGTCCCTTTATTTTTGTAATCCTTCCGAGGTTGTCTATTTCGGTTATTTGTACTTGCTTGTTAATATCAATAGTTTTAAGCGGAATACCGTATATGTAGTTATAATCCATAAATTCAGTGTCATAACCAAAAGCATCGGTAATTTTTACGGGATACATGTTGTATATTTGATCATAATCATAGGTATATGTCATCCGCTGTCCGTTTTTGTTGGCGGGAAGCGTTTTGGACTTTACATTTCCCCAGAAATCATAAGTAAAATCGGTGACAGCAGCTTCTTTTTCATTCAGTTTAGCTGACAGCTGCATCAGGTTTTTTTCCGGGAACTTCCAGAGGGCATTGGTGTGGCGGAGAAGTTTTCCATCGCTGCCGCTAACCTTTACCTCTTTTGGAAATCCAAACTGGAAGAAGGCATCCGTTATGTATTTATCGTATTGAATTTCGGTTTTGTAGTCGTATGCACCTGTTCCACTTTCACCAAGCGTACCTTTTCGGCTGTACTTATATGATTTCAATTCACCGCGGTCGCCGATGCCTGTGTAGTAATCCATAAATGTTTCTGATGTAACTGTACTGGCTGCGCCTCCTCCTGCATGTTCCGTTTTTTCTTCCCGTGTGTATTTTAAGGGAGAATAGAGGATGTACTGCTTCTCCTGTAATTTTTTAGGCGTATTAAGCGGCGCAACGGATGTCATAGTTATTTTTCCTTTATTTCCACCATCTGCAGCAATGTTGGAAACTGAGTAAGCATAATATCTACTTGTTGATTTGGTAAATTCTTTTCCTTCAGCATCATTTAATGTTACGGCAAGTAGATTTCCTTTGGTGTAATAGCTGTCGGTATCATACGTTTCGGTCACGGATCGATAGGCAGCTGCGCTTGCAGCATCTGCACTCGTTGTTGTAACCTGCTTAAATCCTAAGAATTCGTGCTCATACCGATCGTATTTCCCGCCACCATAGCTGAATTCATTACGCAGGTTGCTGCCGTCGTCACTTATTCCATCGTCTGTTTCTACTGATTTCATTACCCATTTTCCACCCGGGTGGTCAAAGGTTGCTTCGCTACGCTCGTACTCAATGGTAAACTTTCCTCCCAGCGGGTTGGATACGGTTTTTAGTTTGTTGGCACAGCCAATAAGGGAACGGTGCACCAGTATTTTATTCTCTGAATTTATCGATTCGTCTGATGTCATATCAGATAGGAAATTTGTTCCGGTGTTAACAAAATCGGGAAATCCATCGCCGTCGATATCCTGTATATCGTTCAGAACAATTTCTGAAGTTCCTCCTGAACTGTAGCTGCCGCCTACGCTGACTTTCACAAAAAATATCCAGGCACTTACTGCTCCCCCCACGTTGTAGCTTCCTGCCAATGATCTGTTTCTTTGAATAAAAAATTTGTTAGCAGGACCGATTATTTTTGTTTCTCCAAATCCGTTCCCTGTATTAAATTTCACATACAGCATGGCACCGCTTCCTTCTCCCTCTACATACAGTTGATCCAGAAGCCCGTCTGCATCAATATCTCTCAGTGCATAGAGGGTTTTGGAACTTGAAAGCCCCCCTGAAGACCCAGCACTTATGCTCAGTCCAAAATTACCGGCAATATCAAGTGCATTTCCCAAATTTTTTAATAAAACATCCAAGTTTGCGCTGTGCGAAGACCCAATTGATTTTCCCTCAGTTTTACTCATTTCAATGATATTGCTGTTCCAGTTTATTGGCGCCGCAAACTGATATCCAAGGTTAAGGGCAACCTGCATGTTGTTGTCTGACATAAAAACTTTATCGGGCAGCCCATCTCCGTTGATGTCCATATAAGTAAAAGTTTTTTTGTCGCTTCCGCTATATTTCGAGTAGTCCAAGCCTACGCCCCTTGATAAATTTGATGCCACTTTGGAAGACATCTCCACAGGCAGCGAAATTGATGCACCGCCGTTAAAGCCGTAGGAAATGCTGCTGTTGACAGAATGTTCAAGATCAATTACAGCTCTTTCACCATCCCTGCCGCCCCTTATATTGGTGTATTCGATTTCGTTCTCGTTAATCCGATCCGGGTAGCCATCGCCATTCATGTCCATGTAAGACATTGTAGGTCCGCCATATCCGCTAGAAGTGCTATTTGAGACCCCGGCGGAGATACCTCCCGCGGTATTCCCAACGTTAGCCTGAGCAGCTCCCCATTCGGTTTCGCTGTAAAATTTGGTAGAAAGAACAGGTGCATGTCTAAATGCAAAATCTTCGGTATTTACCGTTGGAAGCGAAGGGATTGGCTCTGAGGATCCATTCAGATTATAATTTTCCCGAAAGTAAGCACTGCCATAGCTTGTGCGGTCATTAGCTGAATCTATAGAATCAGGTGCTGGTGGCACTCTCATAGGTCCTCCCGGATCTGTATAGACGGCTAAATTGGGCATATACTCTAAATTTAACCTTCCGCATGACATTGTGTCCCCTTTTATGAAGAAATTTTCATTTAATCCGCTCCAATACTGCTTCGTGTGTGAACTCGGATTCATATTAAACATCATCATCTTTTCTAATCTCAGTTCGGATGTATCTTCCGGAAGATGTAGTTTATCCTCCTCTATGGGTCTATTCCAGCGGTCTTCAGCCGCATTGTATTCAAACTGCCCCCATCCGCGCCACATGGGTCCAAAATCCATTTCTGAGTTGGAACGCTTGCTGTAAATTCCAATATTTGATCCCAATAGGTCGAAATCAAGTTTCTTAGCGCAAAATAATTTATTTGCACGCCATCTTTCACAATTAACTACCGCGTCAGCACGAGTAATCAGCGTGGTGTCATTTATATAAAAACCAACCGTAACTTTTTGAACTCCGGGTTTTTCAACTTTTACCGACGATTTGTCAAACAATACATTGTTGATTATCTGCCTTTTACTGCTTGCCAATATATCTCCAAAGTCATCATATATTGATATGGTGCACTCAGCATTGATTTTTTTACTGGGATCAGCGGGAGTGAGAGTTAGTGCAGGGAAATACTTTGCTTCATCATATGTATCACACCAACCTGGACCATCTTGCTCTATAGTAAAGTATTCTGTAGCTTCTCTAATTACATTATTAAATATTTCATATTTCACCCCTCCGTAAGCCAACAAAGTATCTTTTCCTTGTGTAGTAACAGAATGGAGTTCCGGACACCATTTGACTTCTTCCCAACGGATATTAGAAGATGAGCTGACTTCAAACCAGAAATGTTTTTCGCCGGGAATATGGGATAAGATATCAGTAACTTCGAAACTACCTGATGAAGTTGCCAAAAAAGATTTCTGGCTAATGAGTTCTTTAGTAATATGGATATTATTTGGAATTTTTATGGTCCATTTAGCATCTCTTTGTTCACCGTCAACTATAGATGTAATAATTGTATCTTTATAAATATACTCAGGGGTAGATAAATAGACTTTTAATTTAACATCATCTGCAGTTACCGGCTTGAAAAACATCCCCTTAAGCCGAACTGTTCCGTCATAATTTATCAGGTTGTAACCCAATTTATTTACTATAAAACCTTCTCTTGCTTCATATCTATTTGATGAAAATCTATTTGCTCCAATCATTCTTGGAGTATTTGCATACTCAACGGCTGGATACCAAATTACAATATCGTTATGACCGCTGCTAAATTCACCATCGGTGGATAAAGACTGTAGTCTGAAAAATATTTTTTCACCAGCATTAACATCAAAATACTGATCATGAGAATATGAAGTTGTTGAACTCTTAGGAATATATTGCTCCCATCGTTTAATATTTCTCCATTGAATTGATACGGTGAGTCCGTCTGAAGGCTTGCCTTGTTCTGCCACTAATTTGACGTTTCCAGTCACGCGGATCCGTCCTGCTCGTGGTGCTTCCCATACCCTAACGATGTCCTGCATTGGTATCGCGGCATAAATTTCTTTCTTTTCTTTAATAAATTCAGACTGATCCCTTTGAAGGGGTTCAATTAACAACTCTCCTCGGCCCCGCGGAGTAGATCTGTCTTTAATTGGATTTAATGTATTATAGCTGTGCTTGGAGAACGATGGTATGGCTATTCCGTTTTCATACCTGTTTATGACATTGAAGTAAACGAGATTGTTGTTTACAATATCTATTAATCCATCGTTATTAACATCGGTAAAGTAACTGTGTGTGTCAGAATAGGTCGTGCTTTTATCAGTGCCTGCATTTGCCGAAACACCAACATAATTGCCTATATTTCCTTTTATGCCAAACTGCAGTCCGTTTCCAATCGTTTTTGTCTCACTGTAAGAAAAGAGATTCGGAGAATCAAATATTTCGATTGGATTCCCAAACTGGTTATTTCCTAAATTAGGAACAAAAAGGAGGCTGTTTTTACTTTTTAAAACTTTATCAGGCAAACCATCCCCGTTAATATCTATTATTGTAACTAAAGAAGTCGATTTAGATGTCGAATTCGAACGCGTATAATCAGCCCCGGCACTTGCAAATCCGGGGAAACCAATTCCAACTCCACCAGATATTGTAGATCCTGATGTATTTGAATCTCCTCCACCTAAGGCTAAACCGCCTGATTTTGTATCTATTTCAAGACTCTCTTCAAACAAATTATCTGTTTTTGAATAATCAAAATCATGTGAAGAAATCTCTTTTCCAGTTTCGTCCTTATGTACTATGCTTTGGAGCAGGTCTGAATTAAAGTCACCGTTTTGATAGTTGAAATGATAGCTGCGAACTATCTGGGCAGCATCACTTCCATTCAAAAAGACTTGAACCGATGCTAATAATTTATTACTCGATGCCAGAAAGCCATATCTGGCATTATTCCTCTGCTTACTTTTGTCATCACCCTGTACGAATTTTATTGTCTGAAAAACTGAATCAACATCTGAATTATTCTGAGAAACCTGCCCAATTTCAATTGAAGACAAATAGATGGCTTTTGATCTTACGGAAGATTGGCTGGTGATGTTTTCTTCACTTTTTTTGTAAAAATATTTGGCTGTTGTTCCTTTTCGGGGATCATAAATAGAGCTTAGCTTCCACTCCGCCTGAACATTCCGAGGCGCTTGATCGGCATTCATATCACCATTTAACTCGCTGTAACGAAATGATTTAATATCACCGCTCAATGCGTCAGCATAAGTATAAACAATGCCGTTTTTATCAAACACTTTCCAGGTATATCCTCCTGGGTTATTTCCTAATCGAATGATTTTTGAAAAATCATTTTCCACCGTTGAATAAAAGACTGTTGTATCACTTGCCGTATTTCTAGGATATGAGAGTCCTCTATGGGCTACTGAAACTGTTCCAACATCTGAAGTACTGCCGGTATTCGTAGTGTCTTTAAGAATAGTTGCTAACCTTACACCATTTAATGTGTAAATTTCAGTCTCGTAATTCGGGTCGTATCTCGGAACGCCCCAGCGTGTGTCAACGGCAATGGTAGGTATGCTCAGATCCCAGCCCTCGCCTAACCATCCGCTGCCGCCATCGCTGTTGTACTGAATAGTCAGATCCGGGTTGATGCCGCTGCGCGCAGGCAGTAATTCCAAAGTGTAACTCAAATTTGCACTGCCGCTGTTGTTTGCAGATGGAGGGGATATCAACTGAATACCTGAAACCGGGTCGGCTGCTTTTATGTCATTCATCATAGTGGGTGCAAACCCCTGGGTCTCCGGCGATTCGGGTGCTTGTATCACACCGTTTATCATGTCGGTAAAGTGAGTTGTTCTTGAAGTTACCATGCACAGCTCTTTATCTAAGCTTTCACGTTCAAGCGCTACCCAATGATTTGTTCCTGTATCAAAGTAATAGGTCTTGATGTCATCTTCCGTGTAACCGCTGGGAATTTTAGTTTTATCATATTTGATTGACACAGTGGCGCCGCCTTTGAAATGATTCCCGTGAGGAAGGAACCGCAAACCATAACTTTCTGCCGTAACATTTGTCAGTCCGTAATCCATGGAAGGAATATCAATGCTGCGCAGCTTTGATATCGATAACGTCTTTGTTTCTGCAAGGGATGTATCGCTGATATTCAAATGCCCGTTTGCCAATCTTAACGTATCGGCCTCACCGGCAGAAAACACTTTGTTGATTTCGTCGTACGGACGATTAAAAGCAAGAATATTGTCCGGGGACGAGTTGTTTGAAAAATAAAAGATCTTCGACTTCTTTTTACCGTTTAGTTCCATTACGGCTTCAACTTTCCCATCTGCTATGTTTTCAGCTATTCCTTCAAAGAAACCATCCTTGGCAGCTATGGATTGACCGTTGACCATTAAGGTGCTGTTTCTGTCCTCTCTTCCCTTCATAAAGCCGTAGAAATAGGCTTGGTTATCATACGTCGAACTTCCAAAATTTATGGCAAAAGGATAATCATCTCCGCTTTCTACAGTGATGGAAAGGTTTTCTATTTTATAACCAAGGCTGGTGCTGTTGGGAATGCTGAATTGAATCCTGTTGTTCCCCATCCGGAACCAAGAAGCATCGGCAGCTACTTTCTGCTTAGTTGAGTTTAGATTCCTCCTGCTTAGAAAACCTCCTACTGCAGGGCGGTCGTTGATGCTGAAAGAAATATTGCTGTGATCGTCGAGCCCAGTCAGCGTATAACACAAGCTGATATTATCATTGTTTGACAACTCACTGTCAATGAATACGTCGAATATATTATCTGAAGGATCGTCGCTTGATTTGATTTGAAAAATTCCAATTATGCCCGAATCCTGACCTGCTAAATATGATTTATAAAAAACTCCTAAAGATTCTTGGCTGCTAATCTGCCGTCCAGCTTTATCTGCTTCCTGAATCACTTCCGCATATTCTGCCTGGGACTCGATTTTATCTTTTGATTCAGCGTAGTTTTTTTCTGCGAAACCGCTTTTCGGAACTTCCGCATTATGATATTCATTTTTTTTGGAGAATAATCCAAACAGCACTACCGAAATTAATCCAAAAACAAAAAAAATGGTGAATTTACTGTTAAACAAGTTCATAAGTTATATAAATATTGTTATTTGAGTTTTTATTTTGTAATTATTTTTGTGTTGTACTGATAATTATTTGATACAACCTTGACAATGAAGACGCCTGAGCTCGGCAGGGCAATATCTGTGAACTGCTCACTGCTGCTTCCTGCAAAATCTTTTCTGTAAACACTTCTTCCTGCTGTGTCGAATACCAGTAAAGCGTAGGGTGCACCATCGCTCAAATAAACATTGACGGTTATTTCTTTTGAACCTCTGCTTCCTTTGCTATATACATTAACATAATTTTCCTCTGCTTTTTCGATGCTTTCTTTTTGTCCCTCAGCAATTGAGCTTCCATTGCGTTTTGCCATTTGTGCCGGCGGGGGATTTTTGTACCCGAAAGTAAAAATATCGCTTCCACTTTCGTCAACATCGAAAAATACGTGGCTGAATATTAGTTTCTGCCTTACCGTGTCAATTTCACTGACATGATAAACTCTCAACGAGTTGAAGTCTCCAGACGCCTCAGGGTCAATCATCAGATAGGCGTTATTTATGTGATTTTGAAAATCGTACGCTTTGTTTTCCGCATAAGACAATTCTATCCTGTTGCCGGTGTTCACAAAACCTCCGTGCTGTAGATTGTTCATATACAGCTCATTACTTCCACTTAAGGCAATTGAGGCATAATATGGGTTTTTCATATCGTCTTCGTTTGTTATCTGAAATCCGGATTCATTTTTTCTCTTTCCATTAACTCTTAGGAACATATAATTTCCTATCTTCTCAATTTCTATACGGTCTTTTGGAAGTATCGTGCTCATTGACACGGCATTATCGGCTATGACACCTCTTTCAATCTTGTAAACGCTGCCGGTTTCAGTAAATTGATATCCGTAATTCCGGCTGTCTGGCATGAGTGAATCGTTTTGAACTCCAAATTTCACCACGGCGTTTCCTAAAATTTCACCAAATTCCCAGCTCAAATATCCGTCTTTCCCCTTCAGTGCATACTGTGTCACAGCCGAGCCTGTTGATCGTGCAGATGCTTTGCTTAGATTCGAAATGTAACTGTTTTCATCTGTCATTTCTAAATCCTGCAGTTTCCATTTTACTTTTGTATCCTGATTATAGGAAAGCATGTTTGTTCTCATCAGCCATTTCCGTGATAGTGCGGTGTAGCCTGCGATATTGTCATCTAGAACCAAGCCTCCGTTATCATCGCCGAACAATGCATATTCACCATTGTGCAGTTCGCTTGCAGGCTGGCGCCCCAGCACCAGCAGCTTATTTTGCGACGGCATATTACCGGGGTCTGAATCCTCATAGGAGTCTTGATTGTCCAAATAGCTGTAATCAGGCGCTTCTTCATAACTTGTTGTGGATGCTGTCTGATACAGCCCTAACTCATCCCACCTTGCAAATCCGGTTATCCGGTTGTTGAAGTCCTTGTTGTCTGCGAAATTCCAAATATTTTTCCCATTTGGAGCAGAATAGGAATCATCCAGACTAATCCCATATTTTATTGCGAGGTATGTCTGAAAAATACTGTTTTCCAGGTTCGTTAATCTCCTGTCAAACACAAGTAATTCCGGAGAGTATCCATGATAGGCATTAAGTGAAGCATGTGCAGTGCTGAATGTCGTAGAATCATGTGGGTTTGTCAGAGGGACGCTTCCTCCTATGGAAATTATCGATTTTACTTCCTCGCCCCAGATGGATTTGTTCTGCTTATACGCTCTGAAATAAGAAGCGATCCGGAGCGACTGTTCTTTAAATTTGACTTCGCTTTCAGCCTGCTGCCTGTACATCAGACTTTTGTTCGTTCCGTTCCCAAATTCAAGCTCAGATTTTTCACTTTCAGCTGTATAACCTACTTTATTTTTAGTAAAGAGGATGTTATCATTGTACAATCCCTGAAAAGAAAACATATACTCGTCTTCGCTGATTCTGCTGTTCTCATCAGGTGCCCAAACCCCCATCACGGTTGTCTGGCTCATGTTGTTTTTCGTGTTTAATATTTCCTTTGACGTGTTTTCAAATGAGATATTGAGTGATGGATTGAAATTGAAATATTTTACTGCACCTGAAGGCGTCGAATATTCAAATCCGTTTCCTTCAGTTTCAGATGCAGCATTCACTAATTGCACTTGGCTGTCTGAATAGTCTTTCCATTTGAAATGTGTTATGCTGTCTGATGTCGGGGTTGTTCTGAACCAGATGACAGGCAATGTATAGCAGGTTTGATTTTCCATCCTCACATCATTATTATTCGAAGGACCGGAAAGAATTCCTGTGGGTAAGGCACCCGGATTACTGCTTGTGAACGAATTCCCTGCGGCAGATAATGCCGGATCGTTATTCAGCGAAAGATCGGGGTTATTTACATGCGTCATCTCTTGAAAGGAACCGTTTGTTTTAGGCCCGGCTAAGGTTACGGTATCCGCCTTCCAGTGCAGTTTGTCAGTCACGGCATTTCCATTGTCATCAAACACTGCTTCAACACGCTGAAGAGATACACATAAGCTGCCTTCAATATTGTCGGGATTTTCTGCGGTAAGCCTGACAGGCATTGCTCCGTTTGATGTTCCGTCTATATAAATACTGTCTTTGGTTACTCCGGCGGGATTTACTAATTTTAATGGTTCACCAGAGTTGCTGAGAACAATTTTTCTCTGATAAAGCACTTGCCCAACCCTGCTTTCATCGAAATCAGCATAAAGCTGGTTTAGCGTAAAGCCGCTGTTGTTATACTGATATGCAACTATTATTTCCTCCTGCGGTTTTATTACGGTGTATTGAGGAAATGTAAAAAGCTCAGTTACTCCGCCTCCTTCAAGAGACCAGCCTGTAAGCCTTACCGGCTCGTATCCCATATTTAAAAGCTTTATATATTCTCCATTACTGTATGCCGAGCCTGTTGCTATCTTTTCATTTAAAGGAGAATCATACATGATTTCGCTGATTATTACATATTCTTGTGTTAGGCTCTGTTGCAAGAATGCAAATAAGAGCAGCAGTAGAGTAAGCTGTTTTAAATGTAATTTATTCTTTAGCATATCTTTTATTAATTAGATTGACATTAGTCATCAAAGTTTTTTAAATCAATGTTAATCTCTTCACTTTGTAATAGCTGTTCCAATAATTACGCAGAGCTTGCACGTAACCATTTTCTGCTTCAATTTGTCCAGCCACGGCTAAGTTCAAACTGCTTAAATCTGTCTTGCCTACAATGAAAAGTTCCCGCGCCGTAGTGTATGCTTCATCTGCTATTTCTTTTGCCTCGACTGCAGTGATAAAATGACTGCGGAACAGATTTAATTCGCTTACACTGTTTATTACTTCTTGCATAAGTTTTTCCTCTGTCTGTTGGCTTTCCAACTTAATAATATGTAGATTTTCATCAGCAACAGCGATCTTCCCTTTTCCCACTCCCCAGTCTAAAATAGGAATAGTAAGGCTTACAGACGCCATATTTTGCTGTAAGGGGCGGGTGTATGCACCTGAAAATGTATTGGCAACTTGGTTAAAACCTAAACTGGCTGACACGTTTGCAGAAAACCGATTGGCTCTCTTGGCTTGCTCTAATTCACGCTCGGCCGACAAAACTCTTTCCCTCACTTCCGGGATGGATGGGTTGTTTTTCAAGGCCGACTGCACGGCGGTTTCAATATCAAAATCAATATCTTCTATTACTGTCGGTAAGCTGACTTCAAACTCTTCACTTTGAGGTTCAATCCGCAAGAAATGACAATAATTGAAATAACTTCGTTTCCGGTTGAGGATAGCTGTTTCTAAAATCGATTTTGTATTAAGTGCTTGCAGTTTTAACGCAAGCAAATCGCTTTTAGGCAGCAGTCCGAGATTATATCTTTCAAGTCCGATTTTATAAAGCGTATCTGCATTGGCTAACTGCTGTGCTGCCAGATGTTGTGACGCCTGCGATGCCGCCAATTCAAAAAACACCTCTGCCGCTTTTTCTGTGGTTAAAGCAATATCGTACAATATTTTTTTTCTGACCTTGACGTATTTAAGCGGTTCTATTTGTTTGTCCCATTTGTATGGATTAAAACCGAAAAGGCTTTGAGAATAACCCACTCGAAAAGGAACGCTTGAAAACTGCGTATAGGGATTATCCGAACCAAAATTGCGTAAAAAGCCGACTTCCGTATCCACGAAAAACCGCCCGCCGGTTAATCCGAAGTTTTGCTGGATGGATAGATTTCCATAAGAATACAAACTTTGTTGCTCCCGATAAATATCAATGTTGTTCTCGGAATCATACCTTCTTACAAAGACCCGGTTGTATGCAATAGGGTTAGTTTGTAAAGTTACTGTAGGAAGATGGTACACCTTGAAACTGTGATATTGCCATTCGCCCCGCAGGTATTCATTTCGTGCATTTAAAGCCTGAATTGAACTATCTACAGCCAAGTTTATTGTTTGCTGTAATGAAAAAACAACCTGCCCGCTAACTTCTTGAAATGAAAAGCTTAATCCAATACAAATAAGACTTACTCGTATTATCTTTTTAAAAAAACAAAAAGAAGTGTTTTTTTGAATTACGTTAATACTATGTTTCGGATAATTCATTTTGCTCAATATCGGTTCAATCATTTTAATCTGACAGATCAAAGCTCAGACCTTCTTATTGGTTTTTCAGTATTTGCTTCAAGGGCAGGAAAAACTGCTCCAGCAGTCGTGTGTCTTCGGTAATAATATCTGCTCTGGCGGTCATTTCCTGCGATAGCGGAAGTTCTTTTTCGTATGTTGTTTTCAGTCCTTTGGGAAAAGAGACTTCTACCATATAGTTACCGTCTTCCGTGGGGATTAGAGATATGTTTTTCACCATGCCTTTTACCATTCCGAACTGATTATCTGGAAAATTATTAAAACGGATGTTGACATCTTGTCCCGGCTTAACTTTTCCTGACCGGTCAATAGGCAATTTTGCTTTACCTATCAGTTCGGATGCAGTATCAGGCACAACGGTAAAAACTGTTTTTCCTCCGGACACATTTTGATTAACAGACCAGATTTCTGTAAAACTAATTTTACCTTCGATGGGCGAAGACAGCAGATAGTTCATTTTCCAAGTCGTTATATCATTCTGTATCTGGCTGATTAGAGATTTGAGGGCTGCATCTAAGTTGTTCTTCTTTTCGATGTATTGCTGCTCTGTATCTACCAGCGACTCTCTTAGCTGCAGGATTTCTATCTGCATTCCTTCTACAGAAGCCGTCATATTGTTCACGGTCATTTCGCTTTGCAGGTATTTTCCGGTTGCTTTCTCAAAATTATCGTCTGAGGTTATATTCTTTGACTTTAAGGCTTGTTCCCGCTGAAAGGACTTCTTCTCCAAGTCGTGCTGCTGCATCACAATTCCTTTCTGCTTTTCGCTGCTTTCCAGCAGTTTTTCACGGGCAGCCAGCACGCTTTTTATGGAAGCTATTTTACGCGGATAGTAATTCAGGGAGATAAAATTGTTATAATCATCCAGCTGAATCTGCAGATTGGAAAATGAAGATTGCAAACCTCCTAAATTCAATTCTTTCTTACTGATGCGGTAGGTTTGTCCCTTGTCTGCCGCTAATGACAGTTGCTGTAAAATAGTATCCAAGTGAAGCACATCGCTTAATTCGGCCGGATTTTCAATTAAAGCTAACGGTTCGCCTGCGGTTACCTGCTGCATATCCTTAACAAACAATTCGGATATTTTACCGCTTGCTTTTGCCACGATATTTGCCGGAGGATTTGCTGTAGTCAGTGTCAATTGCGATGATATGATTTCGGGATATTTGAAAAACCAGCTTCCAACCAGCAAAGCTGCCAGAAAGAGAGCCAGCACCATAATTCCACGCCGTAAAATCCAGTGCGGCACATTCCCTAATACTTCCTGCACCTCCTCGCTGCGTAGTTCAATATCATAATTATCCAGCAAAGGGGGAATTTCAAGCGGCTGAGGCTGATTTATATTCGTGTTATTTATATTTTCCATTTTCTAAATCTGTAAAAATCTGTATAAATCTGCGGCATCTGTGTTTTATCACTGCCCTAATTCCAACTGATTTTTCACCAATTGATAATAAATCCCTTTTCTGTTTGTAAGTTCCTTGTGCGTTCCCTGTTCCACTATCCGCCCTTTGTCCAGAACAACAATATTATCGGCATGCTGTACGGTGCTGAGCCGGTGTGCAACAATCACGACTGTTTTATTTTTGTTAAATTCGTTCAGATTATCCATTATCTGCCTTTCGTTAGTCGCATCCAATGAGTTGGTCGCTTCGTCAAAGAAAAGATAATCGGGGTTTTTATACACGGCACGGGCAATAATCAAACGTTGTTTCTGTCCCTGACTTACCCCTTTTCCCTCCATGCCAATTTTAGTGTTGTAACCAAGCGGTAATGATTCGATATGTTCACGGATGTTTGCTACTTTCACGGCATGAAGCAGTTTTTCTTTGTCCACGTTTTCTTCTTCTCCCACGGCGATATTGCCTGCAATCGTGTCGGAAAAAATGTATCCTTCCTGCATTACAACTCCTGTTTTTTGACGCCACACCTGGTTGTTGATATTTTTCAAGGGGACTTGGTCAATCAAAATAGTACCTTTATTCGGCGGATAAAAACCAAGAAGTAATTTTATCAAAGTGGTTTTTCCGCTCCCGCTCGCTCCAACGATTGCTGTTGTCTTGTTTTGAGGAATGTCCAGCGTTACATCTTCCAGCACATAATCTCGGTCTGCACCATCATAGCTGAAGCTCAAGTCTTTTATATGGATGGTTTTATCTTCCGGTAAGTCTGCAATTTTAATATCGGCTAAATCGTCTTCATCTTCTTTGTTGTGAATTTCTCCGAGGCGCTCCAGACTGATTTTAGCATCCTGCAGCGATTGCGCAAAGCCGATAAACTGGCTGATGGGTGCCGAAAGCTGTCCGATAATATAGCTCAATGACATCATCATACCGAGCGTCATCTGTCCTTCTACTACTGCGCGGGCGGCAATAAAAGTTACTATAAGATTTGTTGCTTGACTGAAAAAGGATGAACCCAACTGCTGGTATTGACCAAGAGCCAGACCTTTTATGCTGATTTTAAATAATTTTACTTGGATGCGTTCCCATTTCCACCGTTTCTGTTTTTCACTATTGCTAAGCTTTATCTCCTGCATTCCGGTTATGAGTTCCACCATATTGCTTTGGTCGGCAGATGCCTGCGAAAAGCGGCGCTGGTCTAACTCACGCCTAAAACGTAAAAAGGATAATACCCATATTATATATAATGCATTTCCTAATAGGAATATTCCAAGGATCAACAAGTTGTAATAAGCTAAAACAAATCCGAAAATGATAAAATTGGCAAAAGAAAATAGGACGCTTATGGATGTGCCGGTAAGAAAGGACTGGATACGCCCGTGGTCGCCGATGCGCTGCATGATGTCCCCGAACATTTTTGTGTCAAAATATCCGAGAGGAAGACGCATCAGTTTAATTAAAAAGTCGGATATCAGCGAGATGTTTATCCGGGTGGTGGTATGCAGCACTATCCAGCTCCTTATAAATTCTACACCCATTTGAGTGAAAAATAGTACCAATTGAGCTATCAGAATCAGTGTTATCAGACTTAAGTTGTGGTTGCTAATACCTGCATCCACCATGGCTTGGGAAAGAAAAGGAAAAATCAGCTGTAAACCGCTGATTACCATCATGGCTATGATAAGCTGAATTATCTGTTGGCGATAAGGAATTAAGTATCTGAAAAAGTATCTTAATCCTATTTGGGACGTTCTTTTTTCATCTTCAGAATCATAGAAAACAGGCGAGGTGTATAGTACTAGGGCTGTGCCTTTATCTTCATTGTCTTTTTTTGTACTTAACCAACATTTTAGAAACTCTTCTTTGTTAAAAACAGCTTGATTCTGGGCCGGATCAGAAATGTAAATTTTATAATCTCCCGTTTTTCTGCCCCAAATGTTTTTTTCTTCTTTTATTTTATAGCAAACCACAAAATGGTTTTGATTCCAATGCAGAATACAGGGAAGAGGTACATCTTCAACTAATTGCTCGAAGGACACCCGGACACCTTGTGTTCGAAAGCCGATATGCTCGGCTGCTTCGCTGAGTCCAAGCATAGAAACACCCTCACGTGTGATAAACGACAATTGCCTTAAAGTCTGTAGTGTGTAGCTACGACCGTAGTACCTTGCTACCATACGTAGGCAAGTTGGACCACAGTCCATGGCATCCAGTTGGCGGTAATGAGGGAATTTCATAGTGTGAAAAATAAGCGATAAACTTTGTATATTCTGAAAATTAATAATATCATAAAAAAGTTATCACTTTGCGGGGAGATTCTCTAACCACTTTATAAATTCTTGCAAAACCTCGTCCCAGCGCATATCGTCCCAATTCGAACTACCATCATCATTTATTTTTTCAAAATTATGACCATGTCCCACCACAGGATACATCTTATAATTAATTTTACCACATTTATCGAAATAGATTGGCAATAGTTCTGAAGTTTCTGCAGAATCAAAGTCTTCTGTCCCATAAGCAATAAAAATTGGAGAATTAAGCTCTATTAAAGAGTTCCATTTCGGTAAAGTAAAACTTACCAATGATGGTGCAGTATTTTGAATTTCCTTGTCTGCTTTATTACTTAGAACATCTTTCCATGAAATATATAGTTCATCAATATTCATCTGCATCTCAACAGATGTCGTTTTTTTTTCTAAATGCATTCTCCTTGCCCTTCTAATATAACTTGTAAAACGTCCTGCTGGATTTCCTGCAAAATATCCAAGAGCTTTAATCTGTGGATTTTTTTCGGCAATTTCTAAAGCCACGTATGAACCTTGAGAATGTCCTATTACAGATATTTCATCTTTCTTTACCCATTTTTGCTGATTTAAAAAATGTAATACAATTTCAGCACGCTTCACATAGTTACTCAAGTAATCATTTTTCAAATAAAGAGAGTCAAATTCATTTTTACGATCCAAATATGGTGTGTATTGAAAGCGATTATTGATTAAATGTTTAGGGGGTATTGCAGGCGTATTTGGAGTTGAAATAACAACAATATTGTATTTATCCGTAAGGTCCCAATAATTAAAATTATTGATCGAAGGTACAAACATTTCGTAATCAGTTTTAATAATAAGTGGAATTGGTAATGAACCTTGACAGAATAAAATTGTAGGTTTAGGTACTTGAATATTGGCATTTGTCTTTAGGAAAGTTATTGTATCGTTTTCTGCGGTCAACACATGAAATAACCTGACATCCAAACTATCAATCACTTGTGAAGTTATTGACAAACTAAAAAAACTAAAGAATAATATTGACAATAAGTGTTTTCTCATATCTACTAAATTTAAAAATCATTAATACTCAATCTCTCAAGTTTTGACTTAATTATTATTTCTATTGGTAATTCATCAAATATTTTATTTTGTATATGAACTAATAATTTTATCATTTGACTACAATAAACCGATGGATTATCAAACCCATTCTTTGAAGAGTATCTATGAGCTAACTGCCCTCCCCCACATATTTTATTCAGATTACATAAATTGCATTTTTCACACAGCACAGATTCTTTATGAGCATTATAGTATTTTAGAATTAAAGGCTCATTAACTATATCATTAAAATCATTTTCTAAAATATTTAGCTTAGTTTTTGTAAATCCATCACCACAAATTTTTAAACTGTCTACAGCCTCTATGTTTCCATTTGATTTAATTGCTAAAACTGCATTATTTTTTGTACCTAAGACCTCGTTCCCTGCATTACTGTCACCTAAAATTAATCTTATGATATTTTCAAAAAAACGTATTGAAATTCTATTTTTCTTTTGGTCTGAATACCATACGTTAAATAAATCAATAAGCCAAAAGGATATATCGTCATTAACCATGATATTCGTGTCATAGTTTATATCAGGGAATAGAAAGTCAGCTGAAGTTATGTTTAATTCTTTCAGATTGCTATAAAGTTTAATAGGATTCTCAGTTGTGTTTATAACAGATAATATGCTGGTATCCACGAATCTATTAGAATAAATTTTAATTCCAGATAAAATCGATTGGAACGCAGGGGTACTATCTTTTCTAAAAACTCTATCTTTATTTGCAAGTTCTGTTCCATCAAAACTAATTCCGACATGGATTTTAAATTTACTGAATAAATCACACCATTCATTATTTATCAAAGTACCATTTGTCTGTAAAGAAAATATTAAATCGGTTGATTTTACAATAGTATTAGCATAACTCACAGCTCTTGAAAAAAAATCTCTACCTAGCAATAATGGTTCTCCACCATGAAAAACGACATAAAATCTTTTAATTTTATTTCTTTTACAATAAACTTCTATTTTATTAAATAATTCTATAATAATACTGTCTGATATAAAAGAAGGTTCTACTAAAAAAGCATAATTTCCTTTATTAAAAACATAACAATAACTACAATTCAAGTTACATCTGTTCGTGATTTTTAATACTATTTGATTAATTAACATAAATACTTTAAAAAGTTGGTTAATATAAATTGAGAACATGAATAAACACATTCCCAATTTATTAAGATACTATAAATCAGTTATTTTTTTCTCAATAGGAGGAAGTGGTTTATTACCTCTAACGTAAGTAGTATCAGGGTATGAAGGTTCAATTTTTGAATATAAAGATTCTTCATCATTTCCTCCATTAATTGTTAACATTTCTTTTTTTGAAAGAAAATCATTTATAACATTTTGACTGTCAATAAGATCATTGAGATCTAAACTTATTTTTTTCATTCTTTTTTAATTTAACTTATCCCTACTCTTTCAAAGCTTTTCGGGAATACCGCTTTGTTTTCTCCACACACCCAGTTCTCATAAAGTTATGACTGTTTGCGCCAACCTTGCCGTCCTATCGGTCGGTATGTTGGTTTGAAAAGATTAAGTACCTTAACAGGCGCCTCTTTAAACTTTGTGAATCTTAAATACAAAACGAGTATGACAAATAAGAACTTGAAACAAAAAAACAGATGGCGAGCCTGAATTTATTGTTGTATCAACGGTCAGTTAGCCGTCGATTTGTCATCTCTTTAAATATCTATTTTGAGCTTCTATAACTCTAAGATTTTCAAATAAATGACACCACAAGGTTATTTCCTTTAATAGTAAACACATTCATTTTTTTTCTAAATATTCCTTACAATGATAATTCTTTCAAACCACGAAGTTGATAAAATATTTTCATTCAATAGAGATTATCTAAATTAGATTACTATAGCGTTAGTATTCAAGGAGATTGTAAAATTATGTAATCCACAAGCAATGAGCATTACCTTATGTTCAAATCCAAATTTACGGCATCTAAAAGTTTCTTTTACAATTCTCCATCTCTTGACTCCTCCTATAGCATGCTCTACGGCTATGCGAACGGAAGATATTTCTTTATTTTGTTGTTTTTGTTCTTTAGTAAGTTCTTTGCTTTTAGGCTTTTTTGTGGGCATCATTGTAGTCACATTTTGTGGACTGTACCCCATGAAACCGGTATCTTGATAAACAAAAATACCTAATGGCAGTATTAACGGCTGCAGATCGCATATTTTTTTATCATGAACGCTGCCGTAATAGGTCTTGCTTAACCAAAGAATACGTTTGTCTAATGATGAAAGTAAATCATTTTTCAAACAATGCTTTTTTTTTGCCACTGTAACACTCTCGCTGAAGGTCATCATCCTGCGGACGTTCAATAGGTCTTTCGGTACCGTCAAGCAAGATGTCTGAATAGGGCTTAAGAGTGTGAATCAAACGAAGATGATTTTCTTCAGGCAATTCATTTAGTCGTTTTAACGTTTTGAGCAATATGTCTGTAAATAAATGTATCAGCGGATTAGCCTGAGCCTGTGTCATACCGTAAGATGCCGCATGATATTCCTGCAAAGGATTATTTTTCAGATAGCTCAAAATAAAAAGTAATTTATCTGCCGTTGCAGGTAAATGTTTACATACAATACTCTTTGACAAACGTACACGAGGTTTACCTCCTAATGTATAATTGGTAATATACTCATGCCAGTCTTGTTCAAAATAGAACAAGAACTCTTCAAAAGCCTCACGACCCAAACCCGTCAGACTTTGAAGTTGAGGTAAATTCTTTTTTATCTTGTAATATCTCATAAAACCTCAACGGAGGTAGTAAAAGAATATTGTTTAAATTGCTTAAAATTAATCTATTAATAAACTATTTTATATAATATCTAATAAGTTAATGCTACGTTATATAACCTTCGAAAAGAATCAATCATCTGATTATCTGCCACATACACTCAAGGGTGGGTAAAGAAAGAATGTCTCTGTTAACATAGAGATATAGGTGAGATAGACGGAAAGTGATGTAAAGAGCTTATATGCTTATTACCAAGAGCAACTTACGTTAACTAAGCATTAACATCCAATAATATAAAATACAAAATTCAATTCAGGATTTTCTAAATATAGGAAAAGCCTAGAAAAAAAGGACTATCCAAGATAAACCCTATTAATAGTTCATACTAAGTCCAAAAGAACGGTCATTGAGTTGCTGTGCTGGAGATATATTGCTACATAAACCTATCTATCTTTAGCAGCAGATATTATTCATTTTATTATTCTTGTTGGAGTAAAACGAAAACTATCAGGAATGGGATTTAGTACAATGGGGTATTTACATACACTCTTAAATCTCACTAAATGATAAAGCATCGCTTCATATTGATTTTTGTATATTATTTTGCCATTGCTCCACATAATTCTTCCGGGAAATCCCTCTATAACTATAAAATCAAAAAATGCTTTCAATTTATTTTCTTTTTCCTCTCTTTTAACAACCAAAGTCATACTTTCGATATGATTATCTAACTCTAAGATGGATTGACCTTCAGCCAATTCTTTAAATTGATAGTTGCACTCATCAAAACAAAAGTTATCAGATGAAGTAAAAACTTTTTTATAGTCCTTACTTTTCATAAACAAGCTATTTATATATTCATTATTTCTGAATAAACAAAAAGATCCTGTTATATAATCATGACGGCTGCTGATTACATCATATTCATTTAGAAGTAAATCAGTCATAAAAGCTCGTATATCTCCATAAACCACATCTACATCGCCAATAACCCAAAAATCATAATTCTTAATAACTTCTGGAAATAAATATCCATAAGCGGGTTTAAAATCACATAATTTATAGGGAAAATCAATACTCACCGAAAATCCTAATTTTTTTTCAAAATTAATTTTCAGTTCATCTAAACTTCTATGAATAAGAATAATATTTTCCGGTTTATTATGAATAATTTCGTCATTGTCTGTAATAATAATAAAATCTACCGTAGGATTAAATCTACATGAATGGACAAAATAGGGGAAATACCACGGATATATCCCATACCAACATGTTAATATTGCTATGCTTTTTTGTAACATTTTATAAAATAACTTTACATAAATTCATTGTGTAACTTTTTATTACATAGATGACCATTAGGACTTAAAGAAATATCATCAACCTCTAAAAGTAAAGGGTTATCAGCCAAAAGGTGTTCATAACTTGTTTGGTCTTTTTCTGTATCTGTTTTCTCGTAGAAAAGATATTTTTTTTGTCGAGATTCTTTATTTAGCATACCATAGTGCTTGTATAGTATCGCACTTATTAGAAAATTTGTGTGGTAAGGAGTTACATCAAAATGGTATCTCTTTTTAGATGTGTAAATTTGGCTATGTCCGATATTTCTAAACATTCTTTTTTTATACATAATCCCATTTTCGGAGAATGGATATTCACTGTTATATTTTAGAGGCGAATCCCACAAATTAATATTCCTAAATATTACGATGTCGCTATCCGGATTAGAGGTTACTGTATTGAAATCACAAAACCTTTCATCAAACTCTTCATCTGTATCCATGAAACAAAACCACTCACAATTAAAAAATGATGCTAAATCTAAACATGTATTTCTATTTTCGATATCATTAAAATCTGTTCTTATTTTCTTTACTTTTAGGAGTACTTTTGGATGTGTCGCTAATTCATACGTTTTATCATTACTCCCATCATCCAGTAACAATATCCCATCAAAGTGCTTTGCCATATTATTCAGATATTCAACGATTCTGCTTTCTTCATTAAAAGTTTGAGTGATGAGAATACGTGAATAGGATTTAGAAAAAACATCAAATTGATTTGACAAATGAAAAGCCTCAAATTTACTAAGATATTTTTCTGCTAATTCATGTGCGTATTGATTGTTACGCCAATCATAAACTACATGATTATAATCTTGACCCCAACCCTTTTGGTTCACTATATGAGTATTAGGATAATAAATCTCCAATTCCATCTCAATGGGTATTTGAGAACGTTTTTCTCTCCTCTCGCTCATACCATCAGAATCCTTTTCACGATGAATTAATTTTACATCTTGAAGATACATTTTTTCAACTCCAGACATCTCTAATCTTGCTCGCACATTATCATCATCACCACCCCATAGAGAAAGTGATTCATCATATCCCCCTATAGCAGCTAAATCACTTCGTTTGACCATAATGCTTCCATAAGGTAAATATGCCTTATACCCATCACATTTATTAAAACCGTGAACAAAAGCAACACTACCTATCACAAAATGATTTTGGTAATGCTCTAAGGCATTACGCATTAAATAAATAGCATCCGTCTCAAACTCCGATTCAGGAGAACACACCATTACATGTTTTTTTGATGCATGCTTCACCCCAACGTTAATTGCTTTCACAGGATTTCTCCATGCGTGTTTTTTATGATTGACGATAACACGCCAATTTATAAATGAATATTCTTTTATAAAGTGAATAACCTCATCCATTTCACTATCTTCATCCATTGATAGAATTATCTCTATACCATTTCTTTGAAAGAATGGAGCATTTGCAGGTAATACTCGTTTAAATTCTCTTATTTTCTTATAAAATGGAATAACAACGCTAACATCAAAATTATGAATAACGCTGAATGGATTGTCAATATCTTCCTTTTTAATTATCGGTTTTGCCATGACAAAACAATATCTTATGTTCTATTAAATGTTCAATTATCCTTTTGAATTTAGAATGAGCATTAGCTTTAACAGAATTCAAAACCGACCCCATTGTTTTCATTTCTTCAAATGCTTTTAAAATTAAATACTCATCGTCTGTTATTTGAGCATATACTTTCATGGTCCGATTGTCTATGAGATAATAATCATCATTTCCAATATTCGTCAACCAAAATTGGCTACCCAATTTGATTAAAGATTCAGTAACAACATTTTGAACTGACAGGTCAAAGTTTATATTTCTTTCAAAGATCGAAAACAGACTATTAGATATATTTTCTATACTTTTTAACAAGGTAATATTTTCTTTAATTTTAAGACCTAAATTTGTAACCAAATCTGTAATTTCATAAGATAAAAGATGGAAAGGAATTACTTCTTCGCTATTAGCCCCAAGTCGCCCTTGAAAGTTGAACATAAAATGTTCTTCAATATTATCAATAGTAACTTGTCGTCCAAAACCATACCGACCAACGACGATGGATGGTTTACCGTACTGAATGCTTTCTATAATGAAATCACCATTTCCTATCACAAATGAAGCGTTTTTAATGTACTCCGTTCTTTCATTTCCTCTGTGTCTTAACAAAATAATATTTGAATTTATCATTTTACTAAAGATCTGAGGACGTTGACATAAAACTGTAAAATTGTATTCTCCGTGATTGTTTAGAACAGACAGTATTTTCAACAATGTGATGTCATCCGTTGAAACTAAAATATTAATATTATCTTTTAATGTATTAGAATGGTATGAATCAATTGGTTTGAATGGACGAGGTAAATAATCTGAATATTCCAGTGGGAATAAGATGGATTGATATAACTTTTTATCGGTTATCAGAATCATTCGGTCAAACAATAAATGGTCATAAAGATAGTCTGATAGAATATCACTACTACATAACAAATAAATAAAAGGTATATTTGGTTGTCTAAAGCGTTTTATCTGCCGATACCCTTCTTTCCCAAAAGCAATCATTGCACACACAGACGCTTCATCATTAAAATATCTGTCTTGCTCAACTATATTTTCTTTTCGGATATCGTGTTTAAAATTACTTTTTATGTCTTTTGGAAATTGTATCTTGTACCCTCTTAATAAACACATATCAATTAGCGATGATAAAATAGACTTATGATAATCTGTTTTATAGTACGTTGAAAAAAGGATTATTTTGGACATGTTATCCTTGTTTTTTATAAACATGATTGAACTATTATTGACAAAATGGCTCAGGTTTGTTAAAAATACATTATTTACTGAATTTCCAAAGTTAGACTCTCAGTTTTTGAGAGTGTGGCAAGTTTGGATTAATAATCGTACAACTTATATTAAATATGCTTATTATTCGCAGAATGTCAGCTCCTCATTGATTCATTTTGCCTCAAAAAAATATCCCTCACGCCTTTTGGCATCAATAATGACTTTTTCGTATCTCAAAAGGAAATCCATACCCAAAAGTACTCGGAAAAGATTTTTTTTGTAAAGATTAAACACATCAGGCATCACCCGCGATGTACTGCAATTTGTATATAAAGTATCAATGCCCAACTCTGGTATTTTAAAACAATAAGTGGGATAATTATTTCCAAACTTTTTCACTACTTCCATTTTATAGTCAATGAGTTTTTTGAGAACAGCCTCATCATGTACCTGCAAAGCGAAGAAATAAGGACTTCCCGAGTCGATAAAGAAGAATGGATTTAATTTAACGTTACCTAAAATTGTCATTTCTCCTCTAACATATGGATACATAGCGGCAACATTTTTAAGCGTGTCGGGCTGACCATAATCCAATCGAACTATTTCAATTTTTTTGTAATTCTCATTATCGAAGTAGTTTGAAGGCAACGAATCCCAGAAATTTAATCGTTGATTCTTGAAATCAAATTCAGTAATATATTTGTATCCTATAAAATTAATCCCAACGATTCCATCTACATCAGCATCTATATCCAGCGATTTCGCCGTTTCATGCATATTAGTCAGTGTCCAGGGATAAGTAAATAACGTGTCAATATAATGGGCCATACCGTTATCAGGAAAAATTTCTGTATAAGGCTCGCCACTTGATACAAATTTTTGGACTTTTATACCTTGTTTATGTGGTAATATATCCAACTTGTCGGCTAAATTCACATCCAGCATATTACCTTCCCAACCAGTATCCAAAAGTAGTTTTACAATATCACCTTTGATGGAATATTGTACGATAATTCTTTTATTTTTATCCAAATAAAAAGGAAGGCTGACCGCTTGAGAATAAGTGAAATAAGAGAAAATCAGTAATAATGTTGTTATCGTTATTTTACGAATCATATTTCATGAGATGATATTAGGTAAATATCTTAATAATAAGTCTTACTAAATTTAAGAAAGAAATAGTTAGACTATTTACTTTTGTTATTAGCCGTTGGCTAAATATATAACTAGCCAACGACTATAATTTTCACTCAAAAATAAAATTTTATTAATTGAAAATTCTTCCATTACTATAACCATTACTACAGCTAACGCCCCAACCTGCACTATTCCAAAACCCAGCCCATGCCCCCATACACTCAACACAATCCGAACTGAAACTATCAACTGTTGATCCATTGTAACGTGTGCAGGTAATTTCTCCACTTCCAGCCATAATAATTTTCATTTCTTTACGGCTCATTTTTACAGTTTTCATTTTTTTACTTAAAGTTATTGGTATATCCGCTATTTATATACCTGATTGTTTTATTCAATGATAGCGATAAACTCCATGCACCGCATTTTCATTGAATATCTAATTCTAATAAAAAATAGGACAAATCTTCAATATCGTAAGTATCGGGCAATTGAGAATCATTATCTAAAATTTTTTCTATTTCAAGTTTAAGATCATTTGTAAATTGTGGACGAGGTAAATTTGGATTAAGAACCTTGCCATCAGGGTCTATAATGAAATACCTAGGAACACTAAATAGATCATTGACAAAAACTCTTTTTTCTATATATTCAATTAGTTTTTTTGAAGCTCTTAAATTGTAACCAGTTAAGTTATAGAACTTTATTTGACTCCTCCATTTGTAATAATCCTTTTCCTCATCAATTGACATGTAGATTTTCACTAAATTGCTATGAGGCATAAAAATCTTATTTAATTCTTCGTTATATTGGAACTGTATTTTACAAGGGGAACAATACGTAGCCCAAAGATCAATAAAGGCGAACTTACCTTTAAACTCATCAATTTGCATTAAATCTTTCAAAGAGCTTATATTTTCATTTTCAATAATTACAATATCCTTTTTTTCGGATTCACCTTTTTTTTGATTTTGCTTAGTTAACAGTTGGTGAATAATAGGTATATATTCGCTATTTGGAGACTTTTGGCTAAGGAAAGTCAGCATTTTATTAACATCGTAATAATTATATTGATTTTGAAGATCAAAAATAAACTGATTTGCAATTAAAGGATACAAAACATCGGATGGAGCTAATAAGTATCTTTTGTATTCACCAAATGTTTCTTCATCATATCCTTTCAAAAGATTTTCTTTTTCTGTATTATTCAAGTTTTGATATTTGAAAAAACAGTATTCTCCAAATGGTAATCTATAATAATATTTCATACTATTTATGTCCTGACCTCCAACAACATAAAAAATACTATCTAATTTTTGTATTATATTAATTGAATCACCTCTCGTGGGATTATAATGTTTAATTTTACCAGACAGTAAATGTCGCAATTGAATAAACTGTGCAAATCCAAGAGCATTGAATAATGATTTTTCCATTATTTCTGCAAATTCTGGAGAAATATCATTTCCATTTTTTAAATCAATAATATCTGATTTGTATTTTTTTATAATTGAATCATTAATATAGCTAAAGAATCCTTCTGAATCAAATTTATCTGTTAAGTTGTTGTTTAGGAATCTATAAATTTTTTCATCTAAAAGTCCGATTGAATTTTTTGCTAAATACTCATTACCTTTTGCATTCTTACCATTATATCTAATCACATTGTTTATATTAGAAATCTCAATTGTATCTCCTTCAAGTAACATTATATTAATAAAACTCAAACTACTGTTAGAGAACTCACTTTTTACTGTACAAAATTGATTAACATCAATACGGCACATTTCAGGTTTATTAGATTTCAGATTTATCACATCTGAAATGAAAAAGGGATTATATTGTCCATCAATTGGTTTATAAATACGCACTTTAGCATCTTTATCAGTTTTATAGATTATTATTGCGGATTGCGAGAATATTAAATTAACATGTAGAAAAATTATAAGGAATGAAACTATTTTATTTTTCATTTTGGTAAAGTAATTAAATTGTTTATTAATTGTATTATACAGATTTATTTATCTGTATAATACAATTTCTATTTTTTCAAGTTCCCATACCCCAACAATGGTTATATGCCGTTTGACAATTACAACACCAATAGCCATTATCTCCAGCATAAGAATAAGCAGCATCAGAATTTGCAAAACAAGCATAAGGTCCTCCACTCCGCCAATTTGTATTTGCGACACATAATGCAAGATTGCCACTACCCGCCATAATGTTTTTCATCTCTTTACGGCTCATTTTACCTTGCAGATTGGCAAGGCTCATTTTTACTGTCTTCATATCTTTAAAATTTTATTTTAAGTATATTCTGCTGCAAATATACCGGATTAATTATCTCTATTCAACGACAGCAGTAAAATTCCGTGCACTGAATTTTTCATTGAATATCTTATTCTAATAAAAAATAGGACAAATCTTCAATATCGTAAGCATCGGGCAATTGAAAATCATTAATGAAAAAGGTAGGAGTAAAAGAAATTTTATTCATCTCGCACCACTGAAACATGTCTTCAATCCTATCCCCTTGTCTATCTAAAGCTATATCGGTTGGATAAAGGTTTTTGAAATTATCATAATTTTTCACATCTTGTAGATACCAGTCATCCAATACCTTTTTTAATGCTTTTTCATCAGTTGAATGAGATGCTAATGCTAAAATATGAGCTGTAGGCTCATAAGCTGAAAACTCACTGTTATTGGGAGTAGTAAAAATAATCTTTACTTTCAAGTTTGGAATTTCTTCAAGCAACTTTTCAATTTTTGGATGCGCTTTACTACAAGGACCACAATAAGGATTACAAACTTTTATAAGTTGATTTGTAGCCAAAGGATTACCTAAATCTATGCCGATTCCATCAGCAGAAGAAACTATTTTCATTTGTTTCTTTAGGAGTGTATCAAAAACTTCTGAATTGAATTTCACCCTTAAATAGGCTCTTTTTGTGTTTTTAGATTCCTGCATTTTTAATAAATAAGGCTTTACGAAATACCATAATAGAACCGAAACAATATACGCTGTAAAAGCCATCATATATACAATAAACCTTATATCATAAAAAGGAATAGGGAATCTATTAACCAACACATTAAGAGCGCCTGCCAATAATAATGCTTGTACAGTAAGGCAAAGCACGCACCACTGCTTTACAATCTTTGCTTGATAGTATATAGAAAAGACCGTATAGGGCAGAGCCAATAAATTGACGTAGGCAATAATCGACATAGCTTCATACGGTGGATTTACATATAATAGAGCAAATAATCCACCTGCGAAATAGAAAAGCCCAACTTCACTCCAACTTAACCAACTGAATACCTTGGATTGAGAACTGTTTAAAACTGCATCACAATTACCTTTTGAGATACCAGTGCACACTTTGTGTAACAACGGATTTGCATTGTCAATTTCATGCCATAACAATAATACCGAAACAAATACACCGGCTAACAGAATAAGATATTGAAAGAATTCACCAAAGTCAAGAAAACCGCCGGAAAAATCAAATCGAGATATAACTTGATATAAAGTTCCGGCTAAAAACAAAACTAATAATGTTATAGGTATGAGACTTCTGAAACGTTTCCTTAGTCTTACTTTCGCATAATCTTTCTCTCCGGATTCTTTAGTTTTCTCAGCTATTAAATATACTCCCAACCAATTCTTTATAAACTCCTCCTTATTTTCGGTTATAAATTTATTTTTTGGGGAAAAATAATAGGTTACCTCAGTTTCTGATAGCTCTTTTACAACACACAGTACCTCCTCCGGCTGTCTAGTGTAAGCCATAAAGGGAGTGGATAAGGCATCTATTTGGTTAGGTTCGATTCTACCTGCGGCATTAGGTATATTCCATGCAGTCAAAGAATCACTAATACATAATAAACTTGGCCAATCGGGATGACTCTGGAGAGTATCATCAACAGACGAGTTATTCACTTGAATGCCATGCAATTTTAGAAAATGAATTGTTGCATTTACGTTTTGTTCAAATTTTGTAAACATAATCTCAGTTAAACATAGCTTATTGTAGTCCTAAAAAAGTTGTCAATTCTGATTCGTAAAACTTCTATGGCTTAGTATTATCTTCCACAATTCTCCACTTCCATACTCCATTCTCATAGTAATACTCTATTCTTGGACCACCACCTTTAATATTTTGCAATTCTTTTTTGTCAAGCAATTCCATTTTTCTTTGTAATGTTTTCATGTTTTTATGATTTTAGAATTATTAGTTAATTAATTAATAAATTTCAGGATGAAATTGAGAATAAATTTTCGTTTTATAGGTTAACGGAACGTTATATAACCAAAGCTAAGGCATAATACGCTGAAAATCAAACATCAACAGGAGAACATAAAGTGGTCTGTTAACATAAAAAGAGAAAGATGGATTATTACACTTGAATAAATAGCAACATTGATTATCATTTTATTATTAACATAGTTAAATTTTGGTTTTTATCATGCTGGTTTTTAATAAAAACAGTATATCTTTGCTGACTCAGTTATGAAAAATATCAGACATATTAAGTTTCTGACATTCACGGCTGTTGCTTTGATTTTTCTTCTTCAGGTCGTGTGGATTGTCAATGTGTTCCGTCTTACTCAGAAACAGATTTTTAATCAGGTAAATATTGATTTTGAAGAATCTGTTAACGAAGAAATGTTCGGACGTATCACTTTACAGGAAAATCAGAATATAGCTGGTGGAGTGAATACGGAGATAGTAGGGAGTATTGATATGGGAGAAAACAAGGAAATTACCTCTTCTTATCTCATATTTCAAGAATATTTATTTCAAAAAGGCGTTCTACCTTCATTGTCTAAACTAGATACTTTATTTCAGGAAAAAATAAGCAACCATGAAATTCGGGGAAGATTCATAATAAACCGTATCAATACAGCAACCGGCGATATACTCGAAACTACTGATAAAAAGGGAAAAGGAAAGTTATTGGGCGCATTTAAATCGAAAACAATTTACACGCGAACAGATAAAATTGAAGGTATGCAAGTATGGCTGATTTCTCCCTATTTCACCACTTTGTTAAGGATGACGCTTATACTAATACTCTCTGTACTTCTTGTTGCTGGAGTAAGTTTTGCATTATCTTACCAGATGCGCTCTTTTTTGAAAGAGAGACAGTTACGACAAATGCAAGCCGATTTTTCTCATGCTCTAACACACGATATGGCAACGCCATTGCAAACCATTTCCCAGGTTAATTCTCTTCTTAACAACGAAAAACTTTACAACGACCCTGATAAAAGAAAAAGGTATATAGACATAGCAAGACAGCAAATTATGAATTTACAGGCTCTTACTGATAGGATACTTACTGTTGCTCGTGCCGAAAAATCCGACTTAGAACTATCACTTTCAACTGTAAATATTAAAGAAATAATTTTTCCTTTAATTGATAAATTTAGTGTACAGACAAACAAGGACGTGAAATTTAATGCTATATTTACGCCGGAAGAATTTTCGATATATGTTGATGAAACTCTACTATCAAATGCCGTAAGTAATCTAATAGACAATGCATTGAAATATTCCGGAAATACTGTAAGGATTGATATTGATTGCAACAAAAAACAAAACAGTTTAATCATCTCGGTAAAAGACAATGGCTACGGTATATCAAAAAAAGACCAAGCCGTTATTTTTGCTAAGTTTGAACGTGGAAAGGCATTACTTAGGAATGAAGCAAAAGGTTTTGGCATAGGACTAAGCTACGTAAAAAAAGTTATGGAGGCGCATGGTGGTACTATAGATTTATTTAGCTTTGAAGGAGAGGGATCTGAATTCATATTATTTTTACCCCTTAAAGAAAGTAAAAACAAACTATAACTGATATGATAAAAATTCTTTTAATCGAAGATGATGAAGCTTGTGCATACACTACTCAAGGCGGATTAGAATTAATCGGTGTTTATGATGTTGTGTTAGCAAAAAATGGCGAAGAGGGTTGGCTTTTATATACACAAGAAAATCCTGATGTGATTGTTACAGATATAGATATGCCTTTAATGAATGGCTTTGAACTTGTTAAGAAAATACGTGCTATAGATTCTTCTGTAATAATTATCATGGAAACAGGTAAGACTTCGCCAAAAGACGTTGTCGATAGTTTTAACATGGGAGTTGATGATTATATAAAAAAACCATTTGTAGCAGATGAGTTACATGTTCGAATACAATCAATTCTCAAAAAAACAGAAAAACTATCTTCAAAGTCTATTAATTTTTCCACGATTCTTTCAATAGGAAATTACCAGCTTGATGTATCTGAAAAAACTTTAGAATTGCGTCGTCAGAAATTTAAGTTAACTGCACGTGAAGCAGACTTATTAAAGTTTCTCCACGACAACAAGAATACATTAATCTCAAAAGAGAAAATACTTACTTCGTTTTGGGACAATACAGATAATTTCGCATCAAGAAGTTTAGATGTTTTTATTTCAAAATTACGTAAATACCTTAGCAAGGATCCTAATATTAAAATAACAACTATACGTGGTGAGGGCATTATTATGGAGGTATAGAGTGCTACTTTTTAGATTGAGATTTTGATTAAACTATGTGTGTTATTTCATTTTTAACATTATTTTGTTATAAATGTGCATACGCCGTTGACAAGTCTTCCTCCAAGGTTCTGACACTTCAAAGTGAAAGTATAAACCTGACGAAGTCGAATAGCTTTTCAGCGGTGGAAAATAATAATGTAAATTAATTTACTGTTGGTGTATTTTTAGCTGATAATTAAAATCACATCTTCATTCTTCCACTATACGCTGATTGTCCCTCTGCTACAGCTTCAGTCGACAATTTCGTCTCCTTTTCCAATGATTTACTTTCAGAGTTCCCCTTTCCCATTATCCCCTCCAAAATCTTCCTATCCACCGCTCCTAACTCCTTTTTCAACTCCTTCAACAGCTCTTCTTTTTTCCACACGGCACTTACCACTTCCTGCAAAACAGGCAGGCTGGCTTGTTCTTTGGCGATACGTTTATGCTCGTTGTCAATCAGCGTGGGGATTTTCTGCATAGCATTCAGAAAATTCATTGAAGCCAATTTCGGGTCGGAAGCTATAATGCCGTTATTGTAGGTATATTTGATGCCGTTGCTGCCTTCCGCAAAAAATCTGTTCTCCGTGAAGTCAAATCCGTCCTTCATACTCGCTTCCGTTTTGACCAATAGCTTAAACCCGTACAGCGAACCGATTTCATCGTAAAAGCCGTGTGTACGGGCATTATCGGACAGTTCGTTGAGTTTTTTACCGACAGCTTTTGCGTCCGCATTTTCGGGCAATCCGTTTATTTGGATGGGATTGAGGATTTCTCCCTTGTCGTTTTTCAGGATGCGTTCAGAAAACAGCTTTTGGTCGTTTTCCATCCGCTCGATGCGATTTTTACAGCCGTCAATTTCGCTTGTTATCTGCTCCAACTTGACACGGGACTGGGCTTTGGATTGGTTAAACGAACGACGCTCGCTCTCCAACGCTCCGATTTGCTTTTCCAGGCGTGCTTTGTCCAACAAATCGGTATTTCCCGAAAGTATAGCCACATATTCCGAGAAATTCATTCCCGACTGCTCGTCCAAACTGCCCTCGTCAATGGTGCGTTTGCCCAACCGGTTGGTTTTCAGCTGGTCGATAAATAACTGCTTGTTGTGCAGGAGATTAAACTTGTAACTATCCAACGACCGCTCCACAGCATAGATAATTACATCCACCTTATTATCTGCAAAATGCTTGGCAATATCGTTGCCCTTACGCACGGCACGTCCGTCGCGCTGCTGCAGGTCGCTGGGTCGCCACGGCGTATCCAAATGATGCACGGCAACTGCCCGTTTCTGGGCATTCACGCCCGTGCCCAGCATACTCGTAGAGCCGAACAGCACGCGGATTTTGCCTTCGTTCATCTGTTTGATAAGCTCCTTGCGGGCTTTGTCGGTTTTGGCTTCCTGAATAAAACGGATTTCATTATTGGGAATGCCGTGGTTTTCCACCAATTTCCGCTTGATTTCCGAGTAAACGCTCCATTCGCTGTTCGATTTGAATGTTCCCAAATCCGAAAATACAAACTGCGTTCCTTTCTGCGGGCTGAACTTTTGGTAATAACCGGCAATGTTTCGGGCACAATGGCTGGCTTTGTTGTCCACGTGGTCATCAAATTTTGGGTTTATCATCCGCATATCGAGGCTCATTTTTCGGGCGTAATCCGTGGCGATAAGCATCTTGGCTTTTTCTTCTTTTTCGGATAACGGTGCTCTTCCCAAGAGGGTTGCATCGCCTGTTTGAGCAAATTCCATCAGTTTTTTGATAAAATCTTCCTGCTGGGGCGTGGGCGGAATATTGTGCAGGATTTCGTTCTTTTCGGGACGGTCTATGCCGATGTCCTTGGCGGTGCGGTAATCGGTTATCTCGTTGTAAAACTGCGCCAGCTCGGGCACTTTGATAAAATAGCGGAAACGCTCTTTCTGTACAATATTGTTCGTTACCGAAAATTCGTAATCGGTCGTTTTTTTGGCATAAATCGCCGCCCACGCGTCAAACGAACGGATGTTTTGTTCTTCCAATGCTTTGGGGCGAAGGTATTTGAACAAAAGATAGAGTTCCGTCAGCGAATTACTGATGATGGTTCCCGAAAGAAACGTCGCTCCCAAATCTTTGCCCGTCCGTTCCTGAATGGTGCGGATGGCAAAGAGCATATTCATCGCCCGCTGGCTTCCTTCGCTGTTGCCCAATCCTGCCACGCGGTTGTGGCGGGTGGTAAACATCAGGTTCTTAAATTGGTGGCTTTCGTCCACAAAGAGGTGGTCGATGCCCATCATCTTAAAATCGGTAACGTCGTCTTTGCGGTTGGCCATGTCGTAAGCCAAGGTTTTCAGCTTGACTTCCAAGTTGTTCTGCCTTACAATCAGCCCTTTTTCCATAGCTCTTGAAATGTCTTTCCCCTGCGAACGGAGTACTTCCAGGTTTTCTTCCACACTGTCCAATTCCTGCTGCAGGATTTCCTGCTGGATGCCGGGCGACTGGGGTATCATCCCGAACTGTTCGTGCGAAAGTATTACGCAGTCCCAGTCGTTGTTTTTGATGTCGCCGAAAATACGCTGCCGTTTATCGGGCGTGAAATCGGCTTTGCCGGGATACATTATTTTGGCATCGGGATACGCTCTGCGGTAGGTTTCGGCTATTTCGTGCACGTTGGCTTTCAGGGCAATAATCATTGGTTTGTTTGCCAAGCCCAAACGTTTCATTTCCTGTGCCGCACAGCACATAATCAGCGTTTTTCCCGCACCAACCTCGTGGTCGCAGATGCCTCCGCCATTCATTTTGAGCATCCAAACTGCATCTTTTTGACTGTCGTATAAATCTTCGATGTTTACGTTTCGGCGGTTTAATCCGGGAAAAGTCTGCTGCGAGCCGTCAAACTGCGGACGGACGAAACAGTTGAATTTATTGTTGTACATCGTGGTCAGCCGTTCCTTGAAACCGCCGTTTTGTGCCTGCAGCCATTCGCCGAAGGCATCACGTATCTCGTCGATTTTGGCGTTGGCGGCTTGGATGGCTTCGCCGTCGCGCACTTTGGTTTCCCTGCCGTCCACCATCACTTTTTTGGCCATATCGGGTGTGGTGTTTACCATCGCGTGCTTCAACAGGGCGATGCCGTCGAAAGTCCGGCTTTCGGAACGGGCGGCGTATTTGGTCCAGATGTTCATGTTTTTTCGTGGACAACTTACGGAAAAATCGTCCAGGGCTTCGATGTAGCGGATATCGACATCGGTGTCAAACAAATCGCTCGCGAAACGGCTGTAAATTTCCGCCGGTATCCACCGCTCGCCGAGGTTGAAATCCAATTCTTCAAATTCGATGCGCTGAGGAAAAGCGTCTTGCAGAGCTTTCAGCGAAAAGGTACTTTCCGTGTCGTCGGGATGATTTTTCAGGTATTTTTCTACCGATCTGGCTTTTTCCACGACATTGCCCGCGATGAATTTGTCGGCTATTTCGTATTCCTGTTCTAATGGATTAAAGAATATGCGTCCGTGCAGTTCGGTTTTCAGCTCTTCGAGCGAGCTGTTCTGCAATTTTGCCATAAAGCCCAGATCGACCCGCCCAAATTTATTGAGCGATGCGGAAAGGGCTTCTTCGGCGGTGTCCACATGGTTGATTTCCTGCACGGCAAACGAGACGGGACGGCTGAAAATATCGGCTTTCTGCCACACGCCGCCGATGTTCCGCTCCAAAAACGGCATATCGCTTCCGGCGGTGTCCATTTTGATGACTTTCAGGTTGTCGGGCGTGTTGAGCCGACCGAATTTTTCGGTAAAATAGTCGTATCGGCGGTTGAGTTCTTTACGAAACAGGACGTTTTCTTGCTTCATTTCGGCTTCATCGGTGTACAATTCTTTGTACGTATCTCTGACTAAAATATAGCTGCCAATGCGGTTTAGGTGTTTGGCATTCACATCCAGCGGATGAAAAAAAGTTTGCTCGTTTTTGTCTTTTTTCAAAAAACCAACTTGTCCGTTATCAGCAACAAGACAGCCTTCGCGGTAATGGGGCTCCCAGTTGGCGAGATAGGGTCGGGGTGAAAAAGACAAAGCGGACGTTTCTTCAAAAAGCGAATTTTGTGAAGTTGTGCCGGGTTGTTTTTGAACATTTTTACTTTCTTTTTTACTTTCAATTTCTTGCTCAATTTTATGAAACTCCATTGTTTGGATGGCTTCTCGTGCTTTTTTCAAAAGTGCTTCGTGCTGAATTTCCAACCGCCATTCGTCTGCGAATCCGTTAGAGATTGAAAACGGATCTTGCCTGGCGAAAAAATCGTCGATTACTTCTTCGGTGGTTGGAAGTGGTTCGGCATAAAAAGGTTCGCTTACGCCGTTTTGTGAAACTTTTCGTTCGGTTTGCAAATCGGAAAGGACGGACAGACCCAAAGCCGTTTCAAGCACTTTATCCATTGTTTCTTGGCTTGGCGGTGCCGGTTTCCCGTTGGCAGGAATGGGTGTCGTCGGCACGGCAGGTTTTGGCGGAGCAAGAGCTGGTCGTTTCGGCATATTTCCGCGTTGTTTTTGTCCTTTTTTAAGCGGTTTTACCTGCGTCCGTTCCTGTGCTGAAAATCCGAATAAATCGTAGAGCGAGAGTGCCGGATCTTCTTGTTTGGATAACGTTAGCGGTTGGATTGGTTGTGATTTTGGGCTGGTCGATAGATTTGTAAAGCCGTTTTTGGCGCTGTTTTCAACTAAATTATCAAGCGGATTTTCTATCCCCTCTTCAGTTTTATTCTCAACTTTTGTTTCGATTTTTTGCTCCAACGCATCGGCAATAGCCACACGCATCCCCGAACGCACCAATTGGGGAAGCATCGCATCCAGCTCGTGGCTCTTGAAACTGATTTTCATCTCTCCTTTTGCCGAGCGGATTAACGGTAGACCCAGCACGGAGGACGCTTTTTCGGCATCTTTCCGGTAGGTTTCGTAGCTTTCGTCCACACGAAACAGCACGACGGCATCGGGATGTTTTTGCTTGATCTGGTCAAATGCGGATGGAACGAAAAAGCTTTCTGTTTGCTCGTTTTCGGGGGATAAATCGGGCAGGTTTACACCTGAAAAAGAGACCGATGTTCTTTGCTGTCCGTTTCCCTTGTATAAAGATAAATCAATTCCGAATTGGCGGATTTGGCGGTCTAATTCCCGGCTCAAATCCATTGCTATTCCGGCTGTTCCGCCGTCGTGATGATAGACGAGGGCGGGTTTTCCGTACATATCGGTGCCGAGTTCACGGCGGGTATGGATGATTTTCTCGGGCGTGTCGAAATAGAGATTTTGGGATACGCCGTCGATTTTTTCGCTTTCGATAAACAGTACTTCTTCGGCATTTTCGGTTGATTTTCCGCTCTGTTTCTGCAAAATAATCAAATCGGTGCCGACTTCCGTTCCGGCATAATCGGCAAACAGGTTGTTGGGCAGGCGCACCGCCGAAACCAGCCGGCTGTTTTCCATCAGGTATTCGCGGATAAGGGCATTTCGGGGACTGTTCATCACGCCTTGCGAGGTGATAAACGCCAACAGACCGCCCTCTTGCAAGCTGTCCAATCCTTTCAGAAAGAAATAGTTGTGGACGGAGCGGGATGCCTGCTGTTTGGCGGGCGATGACCCCCCGGAATACGACAAGTCGAATACGGACGTGTCGCCGAAAGGGATATTGCTCGCTGCCATATCGAACGTGCCGAGTTTCGAGGGCTCGATATTCTCAAATCCTTCTACCCGCACGCGGGCGTGTGGATGCAGCGCTTTCAGGATTTTGCCCGTAAGCAGATCTTTCTCAAAAGCCGATGTTTCTACGGAGTTTCCGGAGGTGAAGGCTTCGACAAAAGCACCCGTTCCTGCCGATGGTTCCAGCAGGCGGGCGGGCGTAATTCCGTGTTTACGCAGTACAGAAGCAAGGCTTTCCACGAGTGCGGGTGGGGTGTAGAACGCTGTCAGGACGGACTGTTTCAGGCTGTCCATATAGCGGTTGTACCTCTTTTCGTCCGGCGATTGCTCGCGGATGATGCGGTGCAGTTCGGCAACCAGGGGGAAAAGTTCCATTTCGGACTTCGCCCACCGGGATGCGTCTTCGAGCGTGCGGGCGGGATTGAGTATGCACTTCAATCCGCCGAAACCGCTGTAACGGGAGAGAATTTCTCGTTCTGCCGGCACCGCTTCGCGCTGTTCGTTTTCGAGCAGGAAAGCGGTTTTTATTGCTTCAATATTGTCGGTTAAATGCGCCTTTTTGTTATAAGCCAAATTCTTCGATGTAGATGGCTATAGTTCCGGTTAGTTCGGTGTAAAGCAGTTGGTAGGCGGGCGTATCGGCAAAATCCGGCTCGTCCGTGGGGTAATTTTCAAATACTGTCTTGCAGAGTGGATAGACTTTTAGGGTGAAAGGTCGCAGTTCTTCGTCCGCCATCAGGGCATCAAATTCGTTGCACACGACCTTGAAAAGCATATCGAATTGGGAAAAATGCAGTCCCTCATACAGCACGGCATTGGATAATTCCGATGCTTCGGGGTGCGTGTGTCCTGCCAGAAGTGCATCGGCGTAGGTTTGCGAGGCAAGGTCGGAACGTTCTTGGATAAACGTGTCATCGCTTGCCAACTCGGGAAAACTTTCGTTCAGATAGGATTGCAGTGTGAGCGTGAAATAGGACAAATCACTCTGTTCGATTTTTGTCGTGTTGGTTGTTGTCATTTTGTTTAATTTTTTGGATTTAGTGGGTTTGAAAAAAAATTATCTCATTATATTAATTCGTTTGATATGTACATATAATGCATATTTCAACATTTCAGGATAGGTGCAATAGTGATAATTTGAATGTTTTTTGCGTCAAAATTACATTATAAAGATACAAAAAAATCAGAATTACAGATTGATTTCTGACAAATAATTCAGAATAAAACGGCATTTTAGACAAATTTTTCAGAATAACGTCTTTTTGAAACATTACATCTGTTTAAAAAGCGAAAGGCACCGGTGTCCCCACCGATGCCAACCACTAAATCCAAAGTTATAAACAAAAAAATGTTTATGACAATGAACTTGTCGGCAAAGGTAAGAATTTTGGCTTAAAGTACAAGCACTGAATGTTTCCTACTTATGCTTCTTTTCTCCTTCACTTCGGTCGGGAGGGGCTTGGAAATTCAAACGCCGTACTTCCGTCTTCTTTCAGCACGATAAACGCATCGAAGGTTTTGCCTGCTTTGCTTTTCAAACCTTTGAGCAGGGGCGATCTGCCTTTTTCGAGAATGGTTTTTACATCATTTTCGGACAAGGATTTTCCGCAGACTGTCCGAAACAACAGCCAGCCGCAGTTTTCATCACTGCATTTCGCTGCTTTCTCAAAAAGTTTCAGGCACTGATTTTGGCATTTGGGACAAGTGAACATCTCACTTTCATCTTTCGGAAAGTCCAATGCAAGCAGTTCTTCCGTGATCTGCGCGGCGTAAATGGAAATGCTTTTGTCGAAGGTATCGGCTTGCATTTCCCCGCTTTCAATCTTTGCCAGCGTGCTTTCCCACATTCCGGTCATACTGACGTCGGCAATCCGCTTCTCCTTGACGGCTTCATACACTTTCAGCCCTTTGGCTGTGGGGACGAGCGATTTTTTCTGCCGTTCGATGTAGTTTCTCGAAAACAGCGTTTCGATGATTGAGGCGCGCGTGGCAGGCGTACCGATACCGCACTCTTTGATTGCCGTTCGTTCTTCTTCATTTTCAAGTTCTTTTCCGGCGTGCTCCATTGCCGAAAGCAGGCTTGCTTCGGTAAGCAGGGGTTTGGGCTTGGTCTGCTTTTCGAGCAGTGATGCCGACGAGATGTTCAGTTTCTCGCCTTCGCTCACGTCCGGCAGGGAGATTTCGGGTTCTTCGGATTTTTCATTGTCAAATATCCCGTTTACCGCCCGCCATCCGGCTTCCACGACGTCCACCCCGCGTGCCGAAAAGAGAAATTCTCTCGAACGGGCTTTCACGCTTGTGATTTCTTTTTGGCACGGAGCGGAAAAACATTCGAGCATCCGTCCGGCAATCAGCCTGTAAATATTCTCTTCTTTGGGAGAAAGTCCCGATGCGGTATTGTCCGTGATAAGCAGGGCGTGGTGGTCGGTTACTTTCAGGTCGTTCACCCCGCGTTTTTCCGGTTTATTTTTTATCAGCGTTTTTACCTGCTCACGCAAAGGCGGATAAACCGACAGCGTTTCCAGTAATGCAGGTATTTCTTCCCACACGTCTTCGCTGATGTAACGGCTTCCGGTGCGGGGATAGGTGATGAATTTCTTCTCGTACAAGCTTTGTGCGATGGAAAGCGTTTCGTCTGCCGGCAGGTTGAGCCGTTTGTTGGCGTCTTTCTGCAATCCGGTGAGGTCGTAAAGCAGGGGCGGCTCTTCGCTTACGGCGTTGGTTTCGGCTTGCAGGATTTCCAACTTGTTACGGCGGACAATTTCGCAGGCTTCACGTCCTGCTTCTTTGTCGTTGAATTTTTCGTCGGAAAGCATCCGGAAAGTATTCCGCCCGTATTCCACGTCGATGCGGATTTGATAATAATTCTTCACCTGAAAATTCCGGTGTTCCTGATAGCGGCGGCAAATCATCGCCAGCGTGGGCGTCTGTACTCTTCCTAAGGAATAGACGCCGCTTCCGGCTGTGATGCTCAATGCCTGCGATGCGTTGATGCCGACAAGCCAGTCGGCTTCGGAGCGTGAACGGGCGGATTGGTAGAGCTTGTCGAACTCGTTTCCGTTTTTCAGATTGGCAAATCCTTCTTTTATCGCTTTGTCGGTCAGCGAACTTATCCAAAGGCGTTTGAAGGGTTTTTGGCATTTCAGGTATTGGTAGATAAGCCTGAAAATCAACTCGCCTTCTCGTCCGGCATCGGTGGCAACGATAATTTCGTCGCATCTGCCGAACAACTCTTTGATTACGTTTAGTTGCTTCAAGGCAACTGCATCAGGCACACTTTCCTTACCTTTTTTCGTTTGACGCGGAATGAGCTGGAAAGGATTGGGCAGAATGGGCAGGTTTTCTCGTTTGAAACCTGCTTTGCCGTAATGTTCGGGCAGGGCAAGCGTTACCAAATGTCCGATTGCCCAGGTTACAACGGTGTTCGTGCCGGAATTAAAATTTCCAATGTATCCGTCCTGCTGTCCCGAAATGCCTAACACGTGCGCTATCGCACGTGCAACCGATGGTTTTTCGGCTATAATAAGACAAGCCCCCCTTCCCCCTACTTGTCCCGATTCTTTCGGGGAAGGGGGTGTTTGGGAGTGTATTTCAGCATTTTCTTTGTTATTCAATTTTTCCATTTCATATTTTATCTAAAAATTATTTCATTGTTTTGCAAAAGATTAGATTACCCGCTGTTATTCCCCCTTTAGGGGGTTAGGGGGCTTTTTTACATTTTTCTTCCCTTTGACTTTTGTTGTTTTTGTTCTTCTTTTTCCTGCTGCTTTTCAGCCTGTTTTTCGGTTGGTTGGGTTTGTCCTTTTTGCAAAGCTTCTTTCACATTTTTGGTGGCTTCATTGGTTTTTCCGTCCGAATTAACCGCTTTTTGTGTTTTGGAAGCTTCATCGGGTTTTGCCGATTGCCTGGCGGCGTTTTTCTGCTTGTTGGGATTGCCGAAAGAAAATTCGGTTTTGCCTTTTTCCAAGTTGAAAGTCAGGTAGCCTTTGTAGGTCTGTCCTTTTTTATCCACCAAATCGTCCACATAAATTGTCTGCCCCGATTTGAATTTGTTGTATTGCTCGTCATTCAATTCTTTTCCGCGGATAAAACGGGGTGCTTCGCCGTTTTCCTGTGCTTGGCGGTTTTGCTTGAACTGTCCGCGGTCAAACAAAAATTCCACGTAGCGTTTATCGGCGTTGAATTGCACGTTTGCGGAAAACTCGGTTCCTTTTTTGGAAACCATCCCTTCCAGATAGAGCGGTCTGCCTTCCTGCAAGGTCTTTTTTTGTTCTTCGGAAAGTTGCAGTCCCTTGATTTCGTCGGGAATTTTGATTTTATCCGCACGCAGGGCAATGAGTTCGTTGGTCAGCCTGTCCACGCTGATGATGGAGGGGATGATTTCACCTGTTTTTCGGTTTTCCAAAGGAACGATGCGTCCCATATTGCCGGTTTGAAGCAGGTTTTGTTTGTCTTCGGGCGTAAATTCGTGTCCGAAAAACGGCTGGTGCATCAGCGGTTCTTTTCGCACGCCGTGCATAGCGACGACGGTTTCGCCGTTTTCGCCGGGCTGCAGGGACAGCCGTGCTTCGCTGCGGGTGATGACCGTTCCCAGATTGAGGCTTACCGGCACTAATTGATTGGTTTTAAATCCTTTCAGCAGATCGTCCAAAAGGTTCATTTTTTGAAGTTTTTCTTGCGAAACGCCCATGCTTTCGAGCGTTTTCCAGTCGATATCATCTACCTTGTAGCGATAATCGGATGCGGTGCTTGCTGTGTCCATTGTTTCTTTTTTTGTTAGGGTTGGATTAGTGGTATTTTCCGGTTGTTTGTCCGGATTGTTTGTTGTTTCTTGTTTTGCCTGCGGTTTTTCCGCTTTTACTTCGTACTGTTTCAGCATTGCTTCACCCGCAGGCGTGGTGTCTTTGAGGATGCTTTTGAGCGTTTCTGCAAAGAATTCAATCTTGGGAACGGGAACTTTGAAAAATCGGAAACGGGTCGGGTCTTTCAACTGGCGCGTGAAATTGGCGTAAAAGTTAGAAAGGAAATCGCCGTGCTTATCCAATTTGATAAACTCGGGATTGTTCTCCTTGGTGGGTTCTACGGTTTTGAGTTTGCCGTTTTTGTCCATTCCTTTCACTGCTTGAAGTGAATGCTGCTCTTGGTCGAAAACCAACAGGGTTTCCGAAAGTTCTTCCGGGCGGTCGTTGCGGGCTGTTTTAATTTCTTGTTCTTCCATAATTTTCTTTTTTTTCTAATTTTTTCTTGCAAAATTAGCGTGTAAACCGATAGTTACTTGTTTTTGGCGTTTCGTGGCGCTATTTGGCGTTGTTTGGCGTATCTGCCCGGCTTCGCCTCGAAGATTTCACGGATAAAACGGTTCACGTCAGAAAGCTTGTAGCAGATTTTTCCGTTCATTTTAAAATAAGGCAGTTCGCCCGATGCACGAAAGCGTTGCAGCGTGCGGCAGCTGATTTTCAGTGCTTGAAGTACGTCCTGGTTGTCGAGAATGTCTTCGCCGTCGATGATGTGTTTCGATTTTATCAGCCGTTCCATTTTGTCGTCGAGCATATCGAAACGGTCGATGATGCGTTCCATATAGGCTCGAAATTCTTGTTTGTCGATGAGCATAACTGTTGTTTATGAGCGGTAAATCATTGTTTTCCCAAAATGTAATAGGATGTGTTGATGCTGTCTTTTTCCACGATGCCGTTGTCCAGCATAAAGCGGATGTAACTCTTCGCAGTCCGGTCTTTCACGTCCATCCACTGTTCGAGTTCCGATGCCAAATCAAGGTAGGTCAGCCGTTTTTGCTGGGAAAAAATCTCTTTGGCAATGGTGGTCAGTTCGGTTTCCTTCCGTTTCTCTTTCTCGTTTTGCGATTTCTCGCCTTGATAAACGTGCATACCTCGCCTTTTGTCCCACGCGAACTGCATCAGCGGCACGTCCAGCGGACTTCCTTCTCGTACTTTCAGCGTTTTTACAACCGAAAAGGCGGGATTTTGCGTGTCTTTTTCCACCGAAAGGATAGCAGATGCTTTGCGCTGCAATTCTGAACCGAGATGCCCGCGCAGCTTGAAACTGTTCGGCACGAAGTGAAGCACGCAGATGATGCAGGTGCGGTAAATTCCCGCCAAACGGTACAATTCTTCCACGATGGCAGTGCTTTCCGTTTCGTCGTTGGCACTGCGTATCAGGTCGGCAACGCCGTCGATAACCGCCAGCTGTATGCCGCCGAATACGTGGTAGTAGTAATCCATACTGTCGCGGATGGATTGCAGGCGTTCGCGGCGCGACATAGCCGTCAGGTAATACGCTTTCAGCCAATCGGGTTTCACGGTTTTTCCGCTCCGTTTCAGCAGAAGAGCCGTATTTTTATAGAGCTGGTTTTCCGACTGTTCGGTATCGTACAGCAGAACGGCTTTTCCGGCGGTATTGCTTTGCACGGTCAATCCCAGCGTATCGGCTTCAAAATCCTCTTCCGCCAGCGTGCCGGATACGATTGCCGAGGCGTAATTGCTTTTTCCGGTTCCTTCGCCGCCGGTAATGCAGAGCAGGTTGCCTTGCGTGCCGAGCGGTACGCCGTTCACGCTGATGATGTTTTCCGACAGTTCGGGCGGATTTTCAAAATCTATTTCGCAGGAGCGGATGAGTGTCATTGTCTGGGTGTATTTTGTTTTTAGAAAATGGACTATTAATTCCTGGAAATCATTCCGGCTGTTTCCTTTGGCAAAATAATCGGAAATGTCTTTGTCCGATTTTGTTCCGGCAAGAGGTAGGAGGAGCCGCTGCACGCCGAACTTTTCCAGCGCGGCGCAGTGTTTTTCGGATGCGGAAAGTCCTGTTTTGTCGGCATCGTAGAGCAGGATGATGTGCTTAAACCGGTGTTGCAGCATATCGATGATTTCGTGGGAAATCTGCGATGTTTCGCTGTTGAAGCAGACGGCGTGGAAGCCTTTGGCATAGAGGCTCATCACGTCTTTTTCTCCACCCGTGATAAACAGGATGTCGCCCCGGTTGGGCAGCTGCTTCAGCCCGAAGCAGTAGGTGTCGGGGATTTGTCCGCCGTAGAGAAAGCGCAGTTTGGATTTGGGGCGGTAGAGTTTTAGAAAGCCTTCGCCCGGATAACCGAAAATGGGTTCGGTGTCGGTGGAGCACAGTTCGTATCGGTTGTTGTCGGAATTTACTGAACTAAAAACTGAAAGTGATTTTACGCCGAAATAGAGTAGCGTTTTTTCGCTGATGCCGTAAGTTTTCCAGAATTTAAGTTCTGGAATCGAGAAAGCTTTTTCGGTAAATTCGAAGGGTTTGGATGTGTTTTCGTCGGTATCAGCGGTTGAGTTTATATTATGAAAATTTGAAAATCGAGTTGGTTGAAAAGTTGTACGAGAATTGGATTTTTCCAAGGTTGATGGAGATTGATTATGTGGTTTTTCCTTGAAGTTTGCTCGGTTGGTAAAGTTGTTTCGGGTTTCTTCTAATTGAAGTTTTAAATCGTTGTTGATGATTTGCAGTACCTGCAGAAAATCACGGCGGACATCCAATCCTTTGATTTGAGCGACGAAAGCGAAACAATCGCCCGAAAAATCGGGATTGCCGAAATCCTTTATTTTGAAAATGCGGTTATGCCGGTCGTAATAAATGTTGCAGGAGGCGTTTTTGTCGTCGTAGAACGGATTTTTGAAGTTTCTGCCTAATTTGAACTCAAACGGAAGGTAATGCTTGAATACGTCCAAGCCGTTTTGCGTGGCTGACAGGATGGCGGTTTTATCGATCATGGGTGGTTATTTTTGCGGCAATTGATTTTTTTATTAATTGGTCTTTGAATTGGGTTAAGTATGCCAGAAGCTCCTGCTTTTCTATGGAACGAACGGTAAGGTTGCCTGTGTAAACAGCGCGGTAAACAGCATCAAAAGGAAAGCGGATGCTCCCTGTATCGGTATATCTGAAAGGAACCAATCTGTCTTGCCGCCAGCGGTAAAGCGTGGATTCGGAGACTTTCAGCGTTTCCATCATTTCGCGGGATGTTAATTCTATCTGCCCTTCATTAACCTGTTTGTAAATATCGTTTGAACGCAGCACGTGGCTCTCAATATTTTCCAGCCGCTGCATGATTTGTTGAAACGTTTCACTTTCTATTACGATGACTTCCATGTGTTTCCTATTGGTTTAAGGGTTTGAAAATTTTTCTATTGTTTCAATTATTGCATCATTTATTTTTCCTAAAAAGAAAAATGAGGTCTCTTTATTGCTTAGCAGACATCCAATTAACAAGACGAATTTGTTATTTTTCAATAAAACCATGAGTTCGTCGGCAGTATCAAATTCGTACAATTCCATCTTGTTAACATTAAAATAATCATCTAAAACAGTCAGTTGAGTGTCAGTTAATTTTTCGGGATTATTTTCTAAAATTGAATATTGTCCGTTGGATATATCCAATAAATCGGCAAGATTGCTTTGTTTCTCATCGTGCTTTGCCCGTAGCATTTTAATTTTTTCTTTGCTGACTTTCATAATTGCAAAATTATATTGTTACTGCAAAAGCGCCTGACAATTTTCGTGAAACAATTTCTTCTGTACTGAAATAATTTCACAAGGCAATACGATATTATTGATTTTTTTTGCTATTAAACAGAATTGGGAATGCCTATGAAGGGGGTTAATGAAGGGATGGGGCTTCAGTATAAATAAAAAAGTTTTAATTCCTGAAGGTGGCAGAATCTGTAGAATGATTATGGGAAAGTGTCGAATCCTAAATCTGTTCAAGCTGACATTTGGCTTTTAGTGCAGGGTGCAAGCCCTATATATATAAGGCTTGCACCCTGCACTAAAAATGTAGCAGAAATGGAAACAGAAAAGTGTACAATGTACTGATAATCTAAAAAAAACGAAAATTAATTTGTCTGGTTCAAAAAATATAGTACTTTTGTTGCCTAAAGTTGAATGGGGATGTTTCTTAATGGGCTTCGTTCAAACCAATGAAAAAAACTCAAATCTTGCTACAAATTTGCTACAGTAGAGTTTGATTGGATTGTAAAGCATTGATGTACAAATACATTGCGGGGAAGGTTAAAGCCCCGTTTTCCGCTCAGAGAAAAACGCTTATGAATTTCGTTCGTAAGCGTTTTTTCTTTTATCGACTCAAATACAATAAGTTACACTAACCTTTGCATCGCTTCACGCGTCTTGTCGGCGTCTCCAAAAGCCGAAAATCGGACAAACCCTTCTCCGCCGGGACCAAAACCAACACCGGGCGTACAAACAACATTCTTTTCATTCAAAAGATAATCAAAATACGCCCAACTATTCATCCCATCCGGCGTTTTCGCCCAAATGTAGGGCGCGTTAATACCACCGTAAACATCCAATCCTATCTTCACAAGGGATTCTCGAATCGTTTTGGCATTTTGCATATAATAGTTTATCGACAATTTTACCTGTTTTTTCCCTTCGAGGGAATAAGTCGCTTCCGCCGCTCGCTGGATGATATACGGTGTACCGTTGAATTTGGTTGTCTGACGACGTAGCCAAAGTTTATTCAACGGGACTTTATCACCTTTTTTCGTGAGAGCTGTCAGCACTTTCGGAACTACCGTGTATCCACAACGTGTACCGGTAAATCCGGCAGTTTTCGAGAAACTTCGAAATTCAATAGCGACTTCTTTCGCACCGTCAATTTCGTATATACTATGAGGAACATTTTCTTCGGCAATAAAAGCTTCATAAGCTGCATCGAAAAGAATGACGGCTTGCTTTTCTCGCGCATAATTGACCCACACCGCCAGTTGTTCTTTATTGAGTGTTGTTCCTGTCGGATTATTCGGATAGCAAAGGTAGATAATATCTACTTTTTTCTGTGGCAACGAAGGGACAAAATTGTTCGCTTTATTACAGGACAGGTAAATCAGGTTATCCCATTGTCCGTTCGCGGAAGGGCTACCGGCACGGTTTCCCATGACGTTGGTGTCCACGTAAACCGGATAGCTCGGATCGATAATCGCCACTTTGTTATCCATATCAAAAATATCCCCGATATTGCCCGTATCGCTTTTTGCCCCGTCGCTCACAAATATCTCATCCGCTTGAATGTCAAGATTCCGAGCGTGAAAATCATTCTCAACAATGGCGTTTCGAAGAAAATCATATCCCTGCTCCGGTCCGTATCCTCTAAAAGTGCAACTATCTCTTTGTTCTTCAGCAGCTTTAATGATTGCCTGTACGGAAGCTTCTGGCAAGGGCAAGGTTACATCACCAATTCCCATGCGTATGATTTCCACAGTAGGATTATTCGTCTTGTGTTGGTTTACGCGTTTTGCGATTTCTGAAAACAGGTAAGTCTCAGGAATTTTGATAAAATTTTCGTTGATAAAAGTCATAAAAACAGTTTAAAAAATGAGTGTAAAAAGTTGGCGTACGCGTTACTGTCAAGTTTCATAACATCCCTTCGAATACGGTTACCGCTTCTCCTGTTAAATAAACGTGATTATCCGTAGCGTTCCATTCGATTTCGAGATTACCACCCAGCAATTCTACCATTGCTTTTCGTTCGGAAAGTCCGTTCAATACCGCGGCAACAACTGACGCGCAAGCACCTGTACCGCAGGCTTGCGTTTCGCCGGAACCACGCTCCCAGACACGCATGCGTAGTAAATCCGGCGAAATAACTTCTACAAATTCGGTATTCGTTCGGTTCGGGAAATAGTGGGAATTTTCGATTATCGGACCGATTTTGGGTAAATCCAAACTCAATACATGATCTGTGAAAATCACCGCGTGCGGATTTCCCATCGAAACACAAGTCAATTTGCAGTCGGTATTTTCCCCGAAAGAAACCGTTTGACTAATAACCGGCGATTCTTCAAAAGTCGCGGGAATGAGTTTCGCGTCAAGAATAGGCTCGCCCATATCAACGGTTACTTTCTCCACATTCCCATCTGATCCGAGAAAAAGCTGAAGAACTTTAATTCCGGCAAGTGTTTCAAGTTTAATTTCTTTCTTCCGTGTTAAGCCTTTGTCGTAAGCAAATTTGCCGATGCAACGAGAAGCGTTTCCACACATTTCGGATTCGGAACCGTCGGCATTGAACATCCGCATCTTAAAATCGACATTTTCGGATGGCAAAATAATGACCAGCCCATCAGAACCAATTCCTTTGTGGCGGTCGCTGTACCGAATGGCAAATTCAGCCGGATTATCAATCGTTTCATCGAAACCGTTGATATAGATGTAATCATTACCGGTTCCGTGCATTTTTGTAAATTTCATTGGTTTCAAGTTTTATTTCTTACATAACGGACAAATAGAATAGGCGTTCAAATTTCCGATTCTGTGTTTGAATTATTTGATATTACGCCGTTTTACGTCGATTATCAATAAACACAATGACTTGTTTTTAATCATAAATCAGACATTATGACAAATAATTTTCACAAAAGTACAACAACTATCAAGATTACGAAAATAAAAATATCATTTTGAATTAATTTCATTTTACGGTATTATAAAAATTTTGTCAATCCTAAAATTAGTATTACATTTGCACTCAAAATTAGTACAAGCGTATTTAGTACTATATTTGGCGAAACGATACGTTTCGCTTTTTTTGGCAGGTTATTTTGCCCAAATGGTGGAATTGGTAGACACGCTAGTTTCAGGGACTAGTGGCGGTAACGCTGTGCAGGTTCGAGTCCTGTTTTGGGCACAAAAGAGCGCGGGTGGTGAAATTGGTAGACACGCTACTTTGAGGGGGTAGTGCCGGTTCCGGCGTGTGAGTTCGAGTCTCATCCCGCGCACAAAAAAACGGTTTCAAATAAATTTTGAAGCCGTTTTCTGTTTCTAATCTTTTTTCTCACGCATCACAAAACGCCCCATACGACGGGTTTTCTGCTGGACTAAAATTTCTCTTTCACGTGTGGTTTGTTCGACAATTTCGGGATTGATACCGCGAACGGTTAGTATCTCCAAGCCTTCGTTATACGATACGCGGTAGTCGGTTGTTAGTTCGTCCAGTGCACGTTGCAAGTAGCGGTTGTTATCCACACAAATGGAGATACTGACAGCCGAGCTCTGTATCAGCGATACTTTTAAGCGATATTTTTCTACTACGGTAAAAATCCACGATAGGCTTTCTTCCAAAATAAACGAAAAATCCAGTGGACGAAGCGTAAACAGTACCTGGTTTTTTTTGAGTATCAGTACGGGAACATCAATCGGCTTGGAGACTTCGCCCCTAATGACAGAACCAGCTTCAGTAGGGTTGTCGAACGGACGAACGTACAATGGAATCATCTTATTCTCAAGGGGTTTTATCGTTTTTGGGTGAATGATTTGAGCACCACTAAAAGCCAACTCAACCGCGTCAAGATACGTCAGTTCCGGAATATGTACCGTATTGCGGAAAATACGAGGATCCGCGTTAAGGATTCCGGGGACGTCCTTCCAGATCGAGACACTCTCAGCGTCCAACAGATTCCCTACTACGGCCGCCGTGTAATCGGAACCTTCGCGCCCAAGCGTAGTCGGGCGACCTTGCGAGTTATTCCCAATAAATCCTTGACCGATAAAAATTCTGCAAACATCAAATTTCACGGCGTTTTTCAGGCGTTTTTCCGATTCAGGCATATTTACATTGGCTTCTCGGTAGTTACTGTCCGTTACCAGCAACTTACGCATATCGAGCCACGTATTAGCTAAATTTCGTTCTGTAAAGTAGGCTGAAATTACCTGCGTCGAAATCACTTCGCCGTAAGAAACCAGCTGATCGTACCAACGGTCGTAGTCATCCCCTACCCCTTCGAGCAAAAAAATTTTCATTTCGTCAAACGCCGGTTTGGTTGCCTGCAAACCTATATTTTCATTTTCGAAAAGTTCATGAATAATCTCTCTGTGATACGATTCGATTTCGTCCAATTTTTGGAGTGCTTCCTTTCTTTCGGCTTTCATGAAGCAGGCAAGCACTTCTTCGAGGGCGTTGGTCGTTTTTCCCATAGCCGAAACGACTATAAACAGATTTTCTTTTACACCGGATACGATTTGAGCGATATTTCTGATTCCGTCAGCAGAGCGGACAGAAGCTCCACCAAATTTATAGACAAGCATACAAAACAATATTGATAAAAAAATTTTGTGATTAATTGGACAGTAACTTTACACCTATCAGCTGGTCGTATCTCCCACCCCACGGACGGTGATACACAAAGACGGCATATTCGTTTTGCGTTTGCCAGTGACTCCCTTCGATGGGCGCGACAAGAACTTTATCCGTGTTTTCGGGAAGGTACCAGTACTGGTAATTATAACCACCTTGTTTCAGCAGTAGAGTTTTAGAATACACCCTATTATAAGCATCGAAATTCATCCGGCTCGCATCGTCCATGCGATTGTAATTCCAGTTGCCGCCCAAATAGATATTTCCATTGGGCAACGCTAAGTCAACAGGAAGTTTTAGATGCACATACATGTAGTCGGCTTCTATATCGCTGTCATAGCCGTTCTGATAATTCACGACAAATCGTCCGTTTACATCGAAATCAGAACGATAGCTGTCGTCGGAACGAACAAAATTTTCGGCTACAAAGACTTCGTAATGGGGGCGAATAAATTTAATGGCTTCGACACGTTCATCAAAATTGTATATCGAAGAAAAATCCACACGCCGGTATTCGTTTCCGCCTTCAAAAATTAGGTTGCGATTATTGACGTAGCTTAATTTATCGACTGAGAAATAGGTAGGCTTTAGATTCGTAACTTGATTATCCGACCGGTCATTTTGCTGTACGGTTACTTTAATTTCGGAAAAAGCATCTTGAATCGGATAATTGTTTGTATGGATGTCAAAGTCCACCTGTTGTTTGGTTTTGTATATTTCGGTATCGGTATTGCCACGTACGGTACCCTGAATCTCTATTTTTGGGTCAACCACATAGAACCGAAGCGTTGCTATGGGATTGTCCGAATCGTTGTTTTCAAAAATACGTACAGCGTAATTTCCGGATACTTTGAATTGAATATCGTTATTGGGCAACCGAAAACGATAGTTGGTGTAAAGAAAAGTGGTATTGACAGACAAAGCATAATCATCAATGTATCCTCGCGAAAAACCTTGTAAATACTCGGAAGTAGATAACGATGACTGTGTCCAATCGGCATTGCAATGGATTATGTCGTAGGAAAAAGAGTGTCCTTCGTGCGACATCTCATCAAAACTAACGGTCAGTTCGTCATTTTCACGTAACACAATCATCGGAAACGCGAGTGCATTTCCGTTTACCTTTACCTGAAGGGTTTTAATATCTTCACGATAGATTCGGGTCTGATACTCGTTTTGCGACCATACTATCGACGAAATGACTGCCATGAAAACTGTCATTAAGGTGCAAAATAATTTCATTGGGAATATTTATTTGAATGTAACCATCAAAAATTTTGCCAAAAAAGGAATTAACCTAACTTGCAATATTACGCAATTTTATCGGAAGAGCAATTTTTCAACAGGTATCCAAACAAAAAAAAATAGCCACTCAACCGAATCGAGCAGCTATTTTTTCAAGTTATTTAGACGAAATTTTTTCCCTTTCTTCTTTTAGGTCAATTTCTTCCCCTTTGTTATCATAAAATTTGTATTGTAGGAATCCTAATTTCTGTGATGGAATCACTTTGCACCCCATTCCGTATTTCATCCGCCATCTCATTTTCTGCGAAGGAACACCTTTCGATACGTAAGCATATACATACGGATGAATATGAAGCGTATAGTTTTTGACGCGCAGGGTGTTTACCAAAAAGTCTATTTTATCTTCCAGTTGATCGGTAAATAAAATGGATGCGGCTGCTCGTCCGGTACCGAAGCAGGTTGGACAAGTTTCTTCCACATCGATATCTATTACCGGACGTACACGCTGGCGGGTCATCTGCATCAATCCGAACTTGCTCAGTGGCAGAATGTTGTGTTTTGCTCTGTCTTCCGACATATTTTCACGCATTCGTTCGAATAATTTTTGCCTGTTTTCGCCTTCGTGCATGTCAATAAAATCGACCACGATAATGCCACCCATGTCCCGCAAACGCAATTGTCGGGCTATCTCATCGGCAGCAGCCAAGTTTACTTCTAATGCATTTCCTTCCTGTCCGTTTCCGGCTTTGGATCGATTGCCGCTGTTCACGTCAATCACATGCATGGCTTCCGTGTGTTCAATGATCAGGTATGCTCCACTTCTGAAAGAAACCGTTTTTCCCATTGCACCTTGAATTTGTTTTGTAACTCCAAAATGGTCAAAAATGGGAATGCTTTCTTTGTAAAGTTCAACAATATCTTTTTTCTCAGGCGCTATCAATTCTACGTAATCACGTACTTCGTTGTAAACGTCATTGTCATTTACATGGATGTGTTTGAAGTTGGAATTGAAAATATCCCTGATAATTCCTACAGTACGACCTAATTCTTCTGATATTAGTGCTACTCCTTGAGTTTTCTGGATTTTGCCGAGGGTATCTTCCCATCGTTTGACCAAAATCTTCAGTTCGTTGTCAAGTTCGGCTACTTTTTTTTCTTCTGCTACCGTTCGTATTATAACGCCAAATCCTTTGGGTTTTATACTCTGTATCAGTTGCTTTAGTCTGATTCGTTCTTCTTCGGTTTTAATCTTTTGCGATACAGAAACCTTATCTGTAAAGGGAATCAGTACTAAAAATCTTCCGGCGACGGAAATCTCGGTGGTCAGTCGCGGACCTTTGGTAGATATCGGTTCTTTGGTTATTTGAACGATTATCTCTTGTCCCGGACTTATTACGTCACTGAGTGTTCCGTTTTTGTCTATTTCCGGAAAATGTTTGGCTTTATTTATAGCAGGTATCCTTTTTCGGTCGCTCTGTACCTGCCGTATAAAACCGCTAAGGGTGTTAAAATTGCTTCCTAAATCAAGGTAGTGAAGAAATGCGTCTTTTTCATATCCAACATCTACGAATGCTGCATTGAGACCGGGCATGATTTTTTTTACTTTACCTAAGTAGATATTTCCTACGGCATATTTTTCTTCTCGCCCTTCTTCGTTAAGTTCTACTAACCGTTTGTCTTCTTGCAGCGCAATTGAAATTTGAGATGATCTGACATCTACAATTAGTTCGCTGTTCACTTATTTTGATTTAAAAATTTGAAGTCCGCGACAAGCTGTCTAAAAAAACAATACGAAACTCGTATTTTAAGACTTCATATCTAAGGCTTCTTCTATAAAAAAACAAACTTAAATTCCATGAAAGTAGGTTTAAGTTTGTTTCGATGGACTATAAAAAACAGGTCATAAGGACGCTATTTCTTTTTATGTCTATTTTTACGCAGTCTTTTTTTGCGTTTGTGGGTTGACATTTTATGTCTTTTTCTCTTTTTACCGCTTGGCATATATTTAAATTCTTTTTATTGGTTCTTATTATTTTACGGCAACAACAAATGTTTTGGCCGGTTTGAAAGCCGGTATTTGATGAGCCGGAATGATGATTGTGGTATTTTTTGAAATGTTTCGAGCCGTTTTTTGTGCTCTTTCTTTGATAATAAAGCTACCAAATCCTCTCAAATATACATTCTCTTTTTTTGCTAATGAATCTTTAACAACATCCATAAAAGATTCTACAGTTGCTAATACAGCCGCTTTGTCAAGACCTGTATTTTTTGCAATTTCGTTTACAACGTCTGCCTTTGTCATTTTAATTGGTTTTAATAATAATGAATAATATTTCTATTTTGTTAGTTTAAACGGGTTGCAAATATACTGCTTTTATTCTGATTAAAAAAGAATTACATTTTTTTTATTTAAAAATTTATCAAGATGGGATTACCGATAGAGTGAAATCAAAGAAACGCGAGACATTGAAAAAAGCACTGTAATTTTGTACAATGCTTTTTTTACATTCGTAGTATTAAGTTGCGAACAAGAATTAAGTTCGATTTTTTTATACTGCTTGCTCTACTTTTTCACAACTCGTCTGATGCTTTTGATTAGCTTATAACCGATGAGCATACCTTCGACAACCGAGATGGTTTTCCCTTTTCGCAACGGTGTTGTCAGAATTGATAGGGGTATCAGGCGTTTTTTGTTTGATCGGATGGACGATGAGTTTGCTGAGAAAGGGACAAGTCCTTTTGCCGAAGCCATCATCATCTTCTGCTGCTCATCTATTCTTAATCGCAGTTGTCGCTTGACGTCTTGTAAATCGTCAATTTTCAACTTTTTATTTTTTTGCAACTGATGTATCGTCTTCATTTTCAAGTTCTGTTTCGGTTGATTCGTCATCGAATAATTTTACCATCATTTTCAATATTGGATTAATTATCAGATTTTTACGAAAGACCAATAGGATTACTAATTTCAGAAAGAGAACACCTGCCACGATTGCGAAACTCGCGATGAACCCTAAATGGGGTGCTAAAGCATATGCCAAAGCGAACATGAGGTAGAAAAAAATGGCTGTGGCTAATATGATGGTAGTTGCCAATAGAATCAGCAAAGACACTATTTTGGTTAATTTCTCGACAGATACTACTTTTAAGTAATCTATCTTGATATCTACATAGTCTTTTACTTCAAAAAACAACTTTTGAAAGCCGTTGGATTTGTTATCTGCTGTCCCTTTTTTTTCTGCCATACCGTTTATGCCATTGCATCGTCAGCGTCTGTCTTTATGTCGTCAACCAAATCTTCCAAATCTGTTTTATCTAAATTGATTCCTCTCTTTTTTAACGCTTCTACTACTTTTTCTTTGGTTGTGTCGAACGTGTCAACAATTTTGGATCGGGTGTCTTCACCTTTTTCCGGAGCCAATAATAATCCTAAAGCTGCTCCCACTACCGCACCGCCTAAAAGCGCCGCCAATACTCCACCGGTATTTTTCATAATTTTTTAATTTTTTTGTTATTAATTAAGTTGCTTTATATATCTAACACGTAAAAAACCGACAAAGTTCGTACCAAAATTAGATTTTCTCGGGTCGATAGCCAAAATTTTTTAATTTCAATTCTTTGTTTCTCCAATCTTTTTCCACTTTTACATACAACTCGATAAAGACTTGCTTGTCGAAGAAAGTTTCGATATCTTTCCGCGCGTCGGTACCAATTTTCTTGATGGATTTTCCTCCTTTCCCGATGATTATTCCTTTCTGCGAATCTCTTTCTACATAAATTACGGCTCTGATCCGTATGATTTTTTCCTCTTCTTTGAATTCTTCTACTTCTACTTCTATGGAGTAGGGAATTTCCTTGTCGTAATTGAGAAGAATCTTCTCTCGAATTATCTCTGTTACAAAAAACTTGGCCGGTTTGTCGGTCAGTTGATCTTTGTCAAAAAATGGTGGAGAGTTAGGTAGTAACGCTTTGATACGGTTAAAAAGCGGTTCTACATTGAATTTCTCCGTAGCGGATATCGGAAAGATTTCGGCTTTTGGAAGAATCGTTTTCCACATTTCGACAATATCTTCCAATTTCTCCTGATTGATTAAATCGATCTTATTAATTATCAAAATTGTTTTTGCCGGATTTTGATTTACTTTCTCTACAAAATCTTGATTTCGCTCGGGCTTATCCGTTACATCTGTAACATACAAGAGGACATCGGCATCGGCGAGTGCTGATCGCGAAAAACTGAGCATGGAGTCCTGCAGGCGGTAGTTTGGCTTCAAAACGCCGGGTGTGTCCGAATAGACGATTTGAAAATCTTCGCCATTGACAATCCCCAGAATGCGGTGTCGAGTTGTCTGCGCTTTGGACGTGATAATTGAAAGTTTCTCTCCGACCAACGCGTTCATCAACGTTGATTTTCCGACATTGGGATTGCCTACTATGTTTACAAAACCGGCTTGGTGCATCTTCATTTCTTTTTACAAAGATACGATTATTTGGCGAAATCCATCTCGATTCCGGATAAACCGCTTATTTTCTTTCGTGCCGTGTCGTTAAACAGGCGTTTCAATGAAATTTTAACCGATTGAAATCGTTCTTCAATAACTGCGCTCGGGGTGCATGGAGGGTCAACAATGCACGGGTTATACTCCGTAACTGCTCATGTCTTCTGCCAAAAGGGTATCTTCGAAGACTTCCTTGGCTTGGTTCAAGAGTAGGTTTTTGTTGTTGTAACGTGCCGAGAAATGTCCGATGATAAGTTTTTTTGCACCGGCTTTTTGCGCGATCATGGCGGCTTGACGAGCCGTGGAATGCATGGTTTGGCGCGCGCGAAGAATTTCGTTATCGGCAAAGGTTGCTTCGTGGTAGAGCAGGTCAACCCCTTTTATCATCGAAATGATTTGTTCGTTGTAGGCTGTATCTGAACAGTAGGCGTAACTAACGGGAGTAGTGGGTGGAGTTGTCAGTAGTTCGTTGCTGATAACTTCTCCATCGTCGGTTAGATAATCTTCGCCGAGTTTTAGTTTGCCGATTTTTGATACCGGTATTTGGTAATAATCGACCATCGCGCGGTTGATGTGCCGAAAGCCGATTTTTTCCTTGAAAAGAAAGCCGCAACAAGGGACGCGGTGCTTCAATGGTATTGTATATACTTCGATACTGCGGTCTTCGTGGATTAATTCGACTTTAGCCGGATTGATCGGATGAAAGAAAATGTGGAAGGGTGAGTCGCCACAAAAATAATTCAATAGTGGTGTCAAAAGTCTTTCGAGATCGGGGTGTGCGTGAATGTGTAAATCGGCGGTTCGATTGATGAGTCCAAAGGAAGAAATGAGTCCGGTCAAGCCAAAGCAATGGTCGCCGTGGAGATGGGAAATAAAGATATGTCCTAACCGATTGGTCTTCATTCTCATTTGTTTGAGACGAATTTGTGTTCCTTCTCCACAGTCAATCATATACTGCTTTTCCCTGATTTCAAGTATTTGTGAAGTCGGGAAATTGGTTTTGGTGGGTAAAGCGGAACCTGAACCGAGTATGTGTAGTTTTGCACGGTAACTGCCATTATCTTGGATGGATTCAGATGACTGATTGTTTTGAGAATTTTCGTTCATTTGTGATTCGGTATGTGGAAATGACGTTTGATGGTCTGTCGGGTAGGGATTGTGAGCCGATTATCGTGTTAGGTATCAGTACTAAACCTTATTTTCAATTTGTTTCCATTTTTCTTCAATCTTTTCTTCTCCTTCCGAATTGGCGAGCCTGCTATTATTTCAGCTCATCAACAACATTCAATGTAAAGTCTCTCCTTTTTAGAAATTCAATCTTAACCCAATTCCGTTTTCTTTTCCTACCATTGTTAATTCTAATTCATTTTTATCCCAAAACGAACTTGTCTTTAATCCACCATTAAATATATCCACAGCTTGTTTAGCTTTTTTGCCTGAACTCATACTAATAGGAATTGCTACAGCAATGAGTCCTGCGCCAATACCAGCCATTATCCAGCTAGGATCACCTCCGGCAATAGCTGTTCCTATCGGCCAACCAATCATAAAACCACCAGCATAACTAAGTATCATAGTAGTTGTATTAATCAATCGAGCCGACTTAATCTGTTTGTAGGCTTGTTCATTTGGTTTTATTATGTTAGCCAGTTGATTCATGTTTAGTATTTGCTCTCCTTGATAGAATTGGTATCCTCCAAATACTTTTTTCGTTGAGATTGAATCGGATGGATTTTGTCCATAGGAAATAGTCAATCCGATTATTAATAGGGTAAATAATATCGTAATTCTTTTCATTATTATTAAAATGAGAAATATACTTGTATAAAATACTTCAACAGAACCAGACCCTTTAGCTAACGGTACACCTAATTCTATCTATACTGCAAACCGTTATTACCTCTAAAAAATGAACTTCTCCGTTACTAGTTTGACTGGGAATTAAAACCAAGAGATTTAGAAGGCAACTCTTGTTTTTTTCTTCAATTTAAAGTCTCGCCCCAAGTACTTTTCACGTACCGTCGGATTGGCAGCAAGTTCCTCGGATGTGCCTTGGAAGAGGATAACTCCTTCGAAAAGCATATACGCTCGGTCTGTAATACTTAGTGTCTCATCTACGTTGTGGTCGGTAATTAGGATTCCGATGTTTTTGTCTTTTAGAGTCCATACAATGTCTTGAATATCCTGAACGGCAATCGGATCAACTCCGGCAAATGGTTCATCGAGCATTATGAATTTTGGCTCTATGGCGAGACATCTGGCTATCTCGGTACGCCTTCTTTCGCCACCGGAGAGCCTATCGCCGATATTTTTGCGTACGTGTTCGAGGTTGAACTCCTTGATCAGGGTTTCTAATTTTTCTTTTTGGTAGGCTTTGCTGAAATTGGTCATTTCTAAGATGGAACTGATGTTGTCTTCCACACTCATTTTTCGGAATACGGAAGCTTCCTGCGCCAGATAGCCGATACCGCGTTGCGCACGACGAAACACCGGGTATTTCGTAATTTCTTCTTCGTTGAGGAAAATCTTGCCTTCGTTGGGAGTAACCAGCCCTGTGGTCATGTAAAACGTGGTGGTTTTTCCGGCACCGTTTGGGCCTAGAAGTCCGACAATTTCTCCCTGACGTACATGAATCGAGACATCGTTTACAACCGTTCTTTTGCCATATCTTTTGACCAAATGCTCTGTCCGGAGTATCATGGGATCGGATTTTGACGCATTTTCTTCTTCGATTTCGACTTCTGTTTCTATTTCAATGCTGTTTTTTTCCATATTTCTTTTTTGATAATACAAAAATACTATTTTTTAATCGGATAGCAAACTACCTGTTATCAACGTTTTCTAAAAACACTTCAGTCAATCTGGAGATTGGATAATGTGTTATTTCTTTTAGCGAAACCCTGTTCAGATGTCTGATAAAGTCATTTTCCGAATTTATTGAGACAGTATAAAAAACGGCGTGTATAGTCCGGTGACTTAGCATGTGTTTTCTTTGAACGCGACTATCTTTAATTGTTGGATGACTTTCAGAAAAAATCCGCCGGAAATCTTTCGATTGAGTCATCTCCGTAAAATCCGGCAAATGGTTTGTTTCAATTAATGGAAATTCGTAAAGATTCTGCCAGATATCTTTATCTGTGCGCTTTTTCAAATACGTATAATCGCCATTTATGATAAAAAAATAGTTGAAATAACGGTTGCTGACTTTCGTCTTTCCCTGTTTTACCGGAAGTTGGTGCGCGATATTAAGTTTGTACGATTCACAGTGTACGTTTAGCGGGCAGTTACTGCAGTCCGGTTTTTGGGGTATACACTGCAAAGCTCCAAACTCCATAATTGCCTGATTGTGAAGTCCGGGAGACTTTTCGTCCATCAACAGGTCTGCCAATCTTCTGAATTGTTTTTTACCTTCGGCGGAATCAATCGGTGTGTCCACTGCAAAAATTCGTGCCAAAACACGGTAGATATTTCCGTCAATGGCAGCATAGGGCAGATTGTATGCAAAAGATGTGATGGCGGCAGCCGTATATTCACCTACACCGGACAGGGTTAATACTTCTTCGTAAGTTTTAGGAAACTGTCCTCCAAATTTGGTAATTATTGTTTTGGATGCGTTGTGCAGATTGCGTGCTCGGGAGTAGTAACCGAGTCCTTGCCAGCATTTGAGTACTTCTTCTTCTTCAGCCAGTGCTAAACGTGTTACATCCGGAAAACGTTCAATAAACCGGTTGTAATAATCCAGCCCTTGAACGACGCGAGTTTGTTGAAGAATTATCTCCGAAATCCATATTTTGTACGGATCGTTAATCCCCCGCCAAGGCAAATCCCGCTTGTTCATTCCATACCATTCTTTTAAAATCTGACGAATCTTTTCTTTTTGAATTTGCCGCATACGAGAAAATATGAATATCCGTTTGGAGTTTAGAAACTTATCGTAATTTCAATTAATCGTATATTTGATATTTCGATAAAAAATGTAACTTTGCCGACAAAATTACGTTAAATATTAGAATACCCATTGCGCGTATTCGGAAGAAAAATAAAAACTCTTTAAACTTTAACAAATCAGCGTCTATGAAACAAATACTTTCGGCTTTACTAACTGCTCTGCTCATGGTAAGCTGTCAACCAAAGGGGTATAAGATTTCCGGAGAAGCGACCGGAAGTGAATTTGATAGTGTACAGGTATTCTTGACGGAAAGAATCAATCGAGTTTGGCAAAACATTGACAGCACGATTATTTTGAATGGAAAATTTGAATTGAAAGGTAAAAATGTTGATTCGGTACGTATCGTACATCTTCTTCTAACGAGCAAAGATGAAAATTTGTCTTTGATGGAACCAATGGTGCTTGAGAATGGTGTAATGAAAGCACGGGTGGATTCGTCTGAAATCGTTGTTTCGGGAACAAATCTAAACGAGACCTTCAATCTTTACAAGAAAGAAAAAAACCGTTATTTGAAGCGAATGGATACTGAATATGATCGGTTTATGCAGATACCGGATTCGTTAAAAACCATGTCGTTGGAAGATTCTGTTGGGGCTAAAATAGAAAAAATTGAGCGTGAAATGCTCGAAAAAGACGTGGCGTACTCTAACAAAACCGTAAATACGGTAATCGGAAATTATATTTTTATGAATTCTTTTTATTACTTCACAGTAGCTCAGAAAGAAGAATTGTTTGCAAAAATGGATGCAAAAACAAAAGCAATTCCACGTATTTCCGAATTGATTAAAGCGACAGAAATAGAAAAGAAAACTTCTACCGGGCAGCCTTTCGTTGATTTTAGAATGCCGAATCCGCAAGGAGTTGAAACTTCTTTATCTGATTTTGTGGGAAAGACGGATTATTTGTTGATTGATTTTTGGGCTTCGTGGTGCGGTCCATGTATCCGATCGTTTCCGGAATTGACGACTTTTTACGCAAAAAACAAAGGGAGAAAATTCGATATTGTCGGCGTGTCTTTAGACCGCGAAAAGCAAGGCTGGTTAGACGCGATAAAAAAGTACAATCTTACATGGAATCACCTCTCTGACATTAAATACTGGGATAGTGAAGGTGCTAAACTCTATGCCGTCAATTCGATACCTGCCACTGTACTCATCGACAAATCCGGAAAGATTGTCGGTAGAAATATGAAATTAGATGACGTGCAAAGGTTGATTGATGAAGCGAAGTAATCACAATTCAGATACTACTTGGTTAGCGGAAATTATCGAACCAAATATCAACCTGAATTAAACCGTATTAAGTTTTGTTAAAAAATTGCGTAAATTAAGAAATAATTGTCAAGTTTCACAAGGTTGTTGATGGCTGTTGATTACATTTAGGTTCAAATTTAGTAATTTATTTTTGAAATCGTCGGGTTTCATTTTAAATATTTCGGGTTTTAGAAGAAACCATTTTTTCGATGGCTAAAACAGGTGTTTTCACGTTGAGTTCTTTTCTCAGCGACCCGTGCCTTCTGTTCAGATTGTAAAACAGCAGGAAATTCATCAAATCGACGTTCTTTTCATCTTTAGAATTGTATTAACCCGACGTCTATATAACGGAAATTTAGGCAGCATATTCAATAGACTTGTGTTTAAAATATTTCTTCACTCTTTCGGGAGATTCCACCAACATTTGCATATGCTCTTGCACGTTGCTTTGTAATTTTTCTTTTGTTTTTGGCGACTCGACTTCTTCATAGACATGCCTTGCTTTAGATCTCAGTTGAGGTATTCATCGGGATTCAGTTCCGGCGAATACGATGGTAGAAAAAACAAGGCGATTTTCTTCTTGTTCTTTTCCGCCCATTCTTTTACAGGCTTGCTGTGATGAACTCTTAAATTGTC
>JBKEBE010000056.1:0-21565 GCA_047973025.1 Paludibacteraceae bacterium | reverse complement strand
TACAATTACAATGACGACAAACAACGCCGATTTGGTCTCTTTGTTCTTTAAATTTCATGCGACAAGTATCCTCATCGGGAAAATTTAGTGCAAAATTCAGGATTTTCATTCTTGCTTACCTTTAGGTTGTTTAAGCTATAAAGATAATGAAAATCAGAGATATATGCAAATTATTTATAAGCTGTTTTTCAAATTTTTTAGTCCAATTCTTTTTAGGAAGTATTGCGGATATTCATATTATTTTTTTACAAATATACTGCAAATAAAGCAATACCCGTATAACTTTTAATTATAGACCATAAAAATATTTGAATTATCAACTCTTGAAATTAGCCTTACTTTTGCGAAAATTTTTAACAGAAATGACCGAAAAACAATTGAAAAGACAGCATCTTTTGCACGGAATTTTATTTGTAGCACTATTCGCTTGCGCGGCATTTTATATTTCCGGATCAAGCGTAATGAAATACTTGTCATTCAGTCCATTAATCATAGGTATCATTTTAGGAATGTTTTACGGACATACGTTGAAAAAGCATATGCCCGAGGAGTGGTTGCCCGGAATAAAATTTTGTTCTAAAAAATTACTTCGGTCGGCAATTATTTTATTCGGATTCAAATTGACTTTTCACAATATTGTCGAAGTTGGGTTGAATGCCGTTATTTTAGATTTGATCATCGTAACCGGAACCTTAATCATTGGAATCGTATTGGGAAAATTACTGAAAATTGACCGTGAAACTACGCTTTTAATTTCTACCGGAAGTGCTATTTGCGGTGCGGCGGCTGTGTTGGGAATGGAATCCGTGTTAAATAATAAAGCGTACAAAACAGCTATAGCCGTTTCTGCAGTTGTTATTTTTGGAACTGCCGCCATGTTTATTTATCCGTTGATGTTCAGAGCCGGATTTTTTCATCTCACGCATCAACAATGGGCATTGTTCACGGGCGGTACGGTACATGAGGTTGCGCATGTGGTGGGGGCAAGTAATCCGATGGGACAGACTATTGCGGGTGACGCGATTATTGTAAAAATGATACGTGTCATTTTTTTAGCGCCGGTACTATTGCTTTTCGCTTTTATCGTTTCGGGAAAAAAGGAAATGAATGACGATGGAACCGTTGCGAAGTCCAAAATCGCCATTCCATGGTTCGCGTTCGGATTTTTGGCTGTTATTGGGTTTAATTCACTGAATTTGTTGCCGGAATCTGTTATTCAAGTGATAAAATACATCGATGATTTTTTGCTGACAATGGCAATGACGGCTTTAGGAATGGAAACTCATCTTAGACAGTTTAAAGAATCCGGTGTAAAGCCATTTATTTTAGCGGCTATACTGTTTGCCGGATTGCTTTTCGGCGGATATTATATCGTGAAATTTATAGCGTAATTTGCCTACTGATGAGAATGACGCTACTGAAAAACTCTCATGGTAATAGCAATAAGCAAAACAGTTTTACGCTTGGGTAAATGTGTGTACTCGTTTTCAACAAAACGTAGAAAATATGCGCTATCTTTCAATACGACTATGTTTTGACGGCTCGTATTTGGCACGCCTAAACCTCTTTCGTCAGACACACATACTAGAACCAACGAAAAATAATAAGAATGTAAATTCGTTCGATCGGGTTCACTCAAAAAAAAACGCTGAAAAATAAAGAATTGCAGCGTTTTTTTGTTTTGAGACGACGCTATTTGATACCGATACTATTCAGTAAATCCAATTTTCCGCCGTCAATTAATTTTAGTATCAACTCGCCAAACAATGTATTTTGCCATGCAAACCATGCTCGGGTAAAATTTGTCGGGTCATCTTTGTGAAAAGACTCGTGCATAAAACCGGTTCCGGCATCAGTCTTCATCAAGGTTTCGATACACCATTTTATTTCATCGTCGTCTTGGCTTGTGAATGCTTTCATCATAATACTCATGGGCCAAACCATATCGTAGCCGATGTGTGGACCGCCGATACCTTCGGCTGCTTTTCCTTTGAAAAAGTACGGGTTGTCTTCACTCCAAATGTATTTTCGGGTGTTTTGGTATATCGGGTCGTTGATATCCATGTCTCCCAGATAAGGCATCGCAAGCAAACTCGGTACGTTGGCGTCGTCCATCAACAGTCTGTTTCCGAATCCGTCAACTTCGTACGCGTAGATAGTCCCGTATTTGGGATGATTATAGGTCGCGTATTTTTTTAGTGCGGTATCTACTTCTTGCGCAAGCGTCCGGCATGTCTTAGCGGTTTCAAAATCGTTATTAACATTCGAAAGTATCTCGGCGGCTTTGCGAAGCGATGTTACGGCAAAGAAATTGGATGGGATTAAAAATTGGAACGTAGTCGCGTCATCCGAAGGACGAAATGCGGACGCAATCAATCCTATGGGACGAACCGGATTTCCCATCCCGTTATTGGACATTGTATCCAATTGACGCTCAGTTTGGCGTTGGAAAGTATAAGGTCCATGACCGTCTTTTTTCTGTTGTTCTTTGAACGTCTGTAAAATCAAGGCTATCGCCTCCGTCCATTCACGACCAAATATGGAAGTATCGCCGGTCTGCTTCCAATACTCGTAGGCTAATCGTATTACGTAAGCCAACGAATCTATTTCCCATTTACGTTCATGCAATTCCGGTTTCATATCGGTCTTGTCGCTCATCCAGTGATGATCGGGGTTCGGATCGTGCGGATCAAGAAACGCATTCGCGTAGGGATCCAAAATAATACTTTTGAATTGGCGAAGTATCACACCTCGAAGCATTTGTTTTAAGTTTGGATCTTGGTTGGCTAAAGGTACATACGGGAAAACCTGCGCTCCGGAATCACGAAGCCACATCGCGTGTATATCGCCGGTATAAACCAATGTGTCGTCATAGCCATCTGTCGTTTTGTAGTAGCGGACGGTAGTATCAAGTGTGTTTGGAAAACAGTTTTCAAACATCCAGCTCAATCTCGCGTTCTTGAGCATCGTCGTAACCGTTTTGATTTTTTGCTCTACTGCGTCAGACTTGAATAGTCGCTCTGAAGGTAAGGGTCTGTGGGAAGTATAAATTGTCGTATTGTCTTTGGCTACGGCTGTTTTGGATTTTAATTTTTCTTGATGCTGCGCCGATGCGGAAAGTCCCGCAAAAAGCATCGATAAGATTAGTAATGAAATTCGCATAGGTGTTTTAGTGTTTTAATTGGTTTTTCTAAGGCTCGTTTATGGTACGACTACCGAAATATTTGAATCACAAAGATAAGTATCTGTCAGCTATCGTCCAAGCATTTTTGTTCTGTTTTCCGATTTTCCTTACGAACGTTTATTTAAATTCGATCATAAATTCGGAGATATTTTTGTCTGAAGGAATATTTATTTTTTTACGAATCCGGTAACGCGCAACTTCTACACCCTTTGGCGATATGTTCATCAACTGAGCAATATCCTTGGTCGGTAGATTCAGTCGGAAGTAAGCGCAGAAGCGTAAATCGTTTGATGTCAGTTGTGGATATTTTTCGTGAAGGTTTCGGAAGAAATTCTCGTGAATCCGATCAAAATTTGTCTGGAAAACATTCCAATCGTCTTCCGAAGCTATGTTTTGATCTACTAATCGAATCATCTTATCGTAGTATTTGTTTGGATATTGTGAGCCTAAATGTCTCTTTAGCTCAACGAGTTCTTCTTTGATTTTTAGCAATACTTCATTTTTATTGATGATGGTCATCGTTGACATCGCCAGTTCTTTACTTTTCAGATTTAGCTCAGCTTCCAGCTTACCGGTTTTCAACGCTACGATCTCTTGTTCCCGCTTTTCAATTTCTTTCATGCGAATGCTTTCCTGCTCCTGCTTGATTTTTTGCTTTTTTGTATCGAAGCTACGTTTGATAAAATAGTACCCCAGATAAGCGAGAGTAAGGATAATCAACAGGTATAGTATCTTACTGAATGTATTCCAGTAAAACGGAGGACGAACACGAAAATGATAATCTTTCGTGGCAAGTGCTTCGCCGTTATTGGTAAGTGCTTGCACACTAAACACGTAATTCCCGGGTACTAAGTAGGAGTATTCTTTCTGGTTGTTGGTTGTTTTTTCATTCCAGTTGCTATTTAACCGGCTTAGTTTATAGCTGAACATCAGGTTGTTATGGAATGAAAAATTTGGATAGCTGACGGTAAATCGTATTCGGTTCTTCGTATGCGGAAAAAAGATTTTTTCGGTATCGGAATTAATCGGAAGTAACATTTTTTCTTCCGATTTCTTGTCTAAAACAAGAATCTCCATGAATTGTATTTCTTTTTTTGCAGCTTGGTGGCTACGGCTTTTTGCATTTAGTTGATAGAGCGCCATCCCGTTTTCCAACGTAAATAATGCAACATCATCCGATATAGGTACAACGTTTTGGTAGTTGTCCACGGTTTGATTTTGGAACAGCGAGAACTGTATCTTGTCGATTATTCTTGTTTTGTTTGCCGACAAATCGACTAATGCCGCTCCTTCATTGCGGACAAACCAATAAATGGACGATTTTTGATGGATAATTCGATTTGCTCCCGCGTAAATTCCGAGTTTGCTACTTACGTCTTCATAAGGCACGATTCGGTTATTTATGTCATCGAAAAGATATAAGCTGAATCCGTCTGAAAAGACTACCCGATTATCTACCAAAAAAACATTTACCGATAGGGATTTGAATCCGCCTGATTCGCTGTATTCTTTTATTTGCTCGATGGTAGTTAAATCAGCATTGAGCTTGATCATGTATAGTCCTTGGTGCATGTGCGAAGCCTATATCCTACCTTGATAGTCAACTACGATGTTTTTTTCCGGATTTAAAAAACCCTGTACATTGGAGTTGAACTGCCATGTTCCATTTTCTTTGGTATAGGTGCAAATATCGGAGTATGTGCCCTGTACAAGAACTTCTCGCCCATGGATAATGCCTCTTGCTATACACATGCCGCCTTTTGAAAGCGAGATGATTTTTCGCTTCGGGTGTATCTCGTAGGTCTCTTCGTTGTTGCCGCAAAAGAGCTGATTGTCGAAACCGGAAATATCCCAAACCTGTCCTTTGATGACGGGATCAATTTGAATATTATCAAGTGAATTGTCTTGAAGTGAAAAAAAACCGGAATAAAGCCCTTGATTGGTTGCAAGATACGGTTTACTTGGCTTCTGGTAATAGAGCGAATAAATGGAGCCGATAGACGGAGAAAAGGACTGAATGGATCGAATGGGCTTATCCAATTGTACGGCAGAAATTCCTTTATCCGGTGCTACCCAGAGATTGTTTCCATCATCAGCCAGTAAACCCAGTACAGTGTTGTTTTGCAGGTTGTTGGAAGCATTCAGTGTCCATGTTTTTTCCCCGGTTTTGTCTATAGCGGTTATCCCGTCGAGTATGGTTCCACTATCAACAGAGAATCGCGTGAGAGTATCGCTTTGTTTACTCCCGAATTTCGCAGGTTATCAAGGTTGCTGTCAGAAAATTTCCCAAAAAGTTTTCCATCAAAAGTATGTATTCCGTCAGATTGGGTTACCAAGTATGCTTTTGATTGATTGAACGGAACGACAGAAATGACGGCACTTTTGAAGGGAACGTTTTCTACTTTCTCAAATTTTTTCTCATCAATGTCAAAACGGCAAAATCCGTACTGGAGGGTATGCGTATAGAGTTGATTATTAAATCGATGAATTAGGAGAAAGGTCTCGTCGTAGGTTTTACCCTCGATAGTATGACCGTCGTAAATGAAAATGCTTTTGAACGACTGAAAAAGCACCTTGCCTTGTATCTCGATAATATCCCAAATTTCATCATTCTCAAACTTGTATTTTTTTAGTAGATTGGATAGGGATGTGTAAGTATGTATGCCGTATTTATTTTTTTTCGAAATAACCGAATTCCCGAAATGAACCAACATAAATCCGATCAGCCTTGTCAATATAAACAGCACGAACCGCCGAGCTATTAGGCATTTTGAATAATTTGAAATTTGAACCGTCAAATTGCATCAGCCCAATGTTATTTTCAAAATAGAGTATCCCACGGCTGTCTTGTGCCACTGACCAATTTTGATTTCCGGCGTTGTAATCTTTTTTGTTGAATTGAGTTACAACAGGAGTTAATTCTTTGGAAAATAACAAGTTTGAACTTGATAGAAGTAAAATACCCAGTAAAAATTGTATGAATTTCATAGCCGATTGTCAGTTTTTATCAGAACAAAGATACAAAACTCAACGTAAGATTCAAACAAGACGCATGAGTTTGAGCAGCTTAGGAAAATTCTTTTAGGTTACTTATTAACTTCAATGTTAGGCTAATTAAAGAAAGTATTTGGTTAAAGAAGCCGAGATTTCGTTTTTTTTTCCGACCTTTGTACAAATATTTTATTTGACCTATTTTTCAATGAAAACAAACAATGAAAACAGGCGCGGAAATTACAATTCCGGTGCCGGCCGTGATGGTAAATCATTTGACAGAAAAGGCTCTAAGCCTATTTTTAAAGGCAAATTAGACTACAATCGCATTACGAATCAATCTGATGAACACAAATCCTATCGTGATGGTGGGACGCGAAATGAAAATACGCCTCGTGGCGAAAAGAGAAACTATGACAAGAAATGGTATCCCAAAGAAGGACGTGAAGATTCCGGAAGACAGGAGGGTAGTCGTCGATTTGACAATAATTTCGAGCGTCCGAAACGTCCGAGATTTGTTGATGAACAGCATAACAGACCGGAAAAATTATCGTTTCGCAAAGCAGGAGAAGTAAAAGAGAATAAATACGTCGAAACCCGATTTGATCATCCGAAGAGCGGTACCACTTTTCGACCGAGAAAACGTTCGGAAGACTACGATCCCAATGCCAAATACAGCAAGAAAAAGCAGTTTGCATATCGCAAACAAACGATAGACCCAACGAAACCAATCCGTCTGAATAAGTTTTTGGCAAACGCCGGAGTATCCTCCCGCCGTGAAGCGGATGAATTTATCCAAGCCGGCGTGATTTCTGTAAATGGAGAGGTCGTGTCTGAATTGGGTGCCAAAGTACTACCAACCGATAAAGTGATGTTTCACAATCAACCGGTAAAAATTGAACAGAAAATTTATCTTCTGCTTAATAAACCCAAAGATACGGTAACAACCGTTGAAGATACCCATGATCGCAAAACAGTTATGGACATTGTGTGCAACGCGTGTAGTGAACGGATTTATCCGGTCGGTCGTCTCGATAGAAATACGACCGGCGTGCTTCTGCTGACTAACGATGGAGATTTGGCAACCAAGTTGACTCATCCCAAATTTGAGAAGAAAAAGATCTATCACGCCGTTTTGGATAAGGACATCACGCAGGAAGATTTCGAAGCAATATTGAAGGGTGTTGATCTCGGCGATTATAAAATCAAGGCTGATGCGCTGGAATTTGTGAAAGAAGATAATTTGAGGGAATTGGGTATCGAAATTCATTCCGGACAGAATAGGGTAGTACGTCGCATATTTGATTCGTTGGGATACAAAATCATGCGATTAGATCGTGTTTACTTTGCCGGCTTGACCAAAAAGAACTTACCTCGCGGTAAATACCGTTTTTTGAACGAACGGGAAGTCAATATGCTGATGATGGGTGCTTACGAATAGGCACTCCTTTTTTAATAGGATGTTTGAATGGGTAGGGTAGTCGTCTGAAATAAACAGCATAAAATCGCCTAATAGAGAATTTGATTTCATTCAATGTGAAAATATGGAAAATCAAACGGAAAACCCCGGTACAAAAAAAAATGTAGAAGTCAAGCAGACTCAATCCACAACTACAACACGCAAGAAAAAACCGAATCGGGTTGTGAAATATGTTTTAAAGCACAAGGTTTCTTTTTCATTGTTTTTTGCGTTAGTAGTCGTTTACATTTGGGGACAATGTGCTATCCGTAAGTTGAACAAAGAAAATGAAACAATTATCGCCTCTACCGAAGCGAAATTGGATAGTTTGAATCTTGAAAATTACAGCGTTCTGTCGAATGTGTTCGCGTGGACGATACGTGGCGAGTTGACGCGGAATAATCCGGAGCAGGCAACTCAATATTTGACAAACGTCATTCAGCTTCCCCACATCAAAAAAGCATACGTCATTGATACAGATAAAAAAATCATATTGCTTTCAACGACCGAAGCTGAGATCGGACTTCCTGTAGCCGATATGACCCTGCTACAACCCAAAGAATCTGTTGCTGTGATGAACGACTCCACAGTGCGATTTATTTCTCCGATAACGGGATTGAGCAATCTGATAGGGATATCCGTATTAGAAGCTAATTTTTGAAAGTTACAGATTCTTACATCTTATTTAACCGATTCGGATTCTCTATTCGTCAATCGAAGTTATTTCCACCAACAATTCGTCCTGCATGACCGACTGTCCGGGTACGACATGAATTTTTCCGATTACTCCGTTACAACCTGCGGTAATTTCGTTTTGCATCTTCATGGCTTCGAGGCTTAAGATGGGCTCTCCTTCGTTGACCAAATCGCCTTCGCTCATGAAAATATCAACAATCTTACCCGGCATTTGAGATTTTATATTATTGTCGGCAATTAGATTTTTACCTTTACGGAGTATGGTTTGGCGCAGATAAGATGAAATAGACTCCAAACTGAATTTGTATTCGACGCCGTTCACTTTTACGGACATTCTGTTTTGATCGCGGGAAGTAATTTCACAGCGGTACAGTTTGTCGTCCATGCTGAATGATGAGAAATTATTCTTATGGTCGATGAAAAAAATATCTTTTTCTTCGCCGTTGACGATGGGTTTGGATTCTTTCGGAAGATAAATTTTATACCGTTTCCCGTTATCGCGCATGGCTATAAATAAGCGTGTCGCATCTCTTTTATATACGTATGATGTTGCCATTGGTGTCGTGTGATCCTTTCTTTTTCGAGAAAGTTTGATGAGCTTTTTATTTATTAATCCTCTTATTGAGTACCCACACATTGAGCGACTCGCTCTTGAACATCGGCGACTCGGATGAGTACTGCAGATATTCTTTCGCGTAAGCAATCGTCGCCGCGAGCGCACCCATCATCGCTTCTTCTTCCGATTCGAGCATTTCGGTCGTGAATACGGTATCCACCCAGCGCGTGGTATATGTCGCATCCCCAAACTCTTTACTCCGCAACACGGTTCTGCAAAACGGAACAGTTGTTTTCAGTCCTGAAATAGAGAAATCGTGTAGCGCGACCAGGGTTTTATCGATGCAGTCGGCCCGGTTTTTGCCGTGAACAACGATTTTCGCGATCATCGAATCGAAATAGGGCGTAACAATGGAGTAATCTTTTACGCCTGTTTCGATACGGATATGTTTTCCTTTCGGAAAATGTATATGCTCTATAAATCCGGTTTGCGGACTGAAACGATTTTGAGCGTCTTCCGTATTTACGCGGCATTCAATCGCCCAACCGTTGAATTTTACATCCGCTTGCCTCAAGGTCAATACTTCATCCATCGCGATTCGTATTTGCCATTCGATCAAATCCACATTGGTAATCATTTCCGTAACCGGATGTTCGACTTGAATGCGCGTATTCATCTCCATAAAGTAGAATGAGCCGTCTTCATCCAAGATAAATTCGATGGTACCGGCAGAATAATACCCGATTTTTTTGGCAAAATGTACGGCTAAATCGCTCATTTTATTTCGCTGTTCGGCAGAAATACTTGCCGAGGGAGCTTCTTCTACTATTTTCTGATGCTTACGTTGCAACGAGCACTCCCGTTCTCCCAAATGGATGACATTCCCGTGCTTGTCTCCGAGAATCTGAAACTCGAGGTGCTTGGGGTTAACCAAGTATTTTTCGATAAACATATCGCCGTTTCCAAAAGCGGTCAGTGCTTCTTCGTGAGCCGATTTGAAATGACGCTCCATGGTTTCGGGTTTTTCGACAATACGCATCCCGCGTCCGCCTCCACCGGCAGAAGCTTTCAGAATGACCGGATATCCGATGGCGTCGGCAAATTGTTTGGCGGCTCGCGCGTCAGTGATGGCATCGGGAGTCCCGGGCACCAAGGGCATTTGCGCATCAGCCGCCATTTTTTTCGCGATGGTTTTGATTCCCATATCGCGTATCAATTCCGGCGAAGGTCCGATGAAAGTAATTCCGTTGTCTTCACATAGTTTTGCAAAATCAGGATTTTCTGACAAAAAACCGTATCCGGGATGTATCATGTCTATCCGGTTTTTGAGTGCTAATTGGACGATGGCTTTGGGATTAAGAAAAATCGTTTTTTCACTCAAATCTTCTTTAACCGGAATAATTTCATCGGCATAATCCAAATACATGGCATCCGGTTCTCGGTTATCCTGAATCACATACGTGGTTAGTCCGAGTTTTTTAGCCGAACGAATAATGCGAATGGCAATTTCGTTTCGGTTAGCAATTAAAATGCGTTTATTCATAATTTTTGCTGTGTCTTGTTTTGATTTGTCAGTTGCGCTGAAAGAAAAATCGTTTTACACTTAACTTGTTTCCATCCAAATGTATGAAAACCTTCTAAGCTGTATTTCCATCTCTCATATCCGATAGAATATATTGCTGATTGGCTAAATACGCAAATCACGCTACTTGACAAGTTTTGAAGACTTAATGTCTTCTGCTCTTTACAAAGGCATTAAGAAAAACAGTTTCAGGGGTATATTTGTTTTCTGTCTTTATTAAAAGCTGAGAAATAATTGCAATTTTTTCGCTATAATTTCTGAATATACAAGTTCTCTTTTGTGGAAAAAAGTATAAAAATCGTTGTTGCAGCTATCTGTTTTACAACCTCAAGCCTTTTCTTTTGACATTTCGTAAACTTCCGTTTTGACTTTCGCAAATGTACATTTTTTTTCCATATTGTATTTACAATACTTCGGCAATTTTTTTAGATAAGTCCGTAACAATTTGAATATCAATAAATCATATTTATGTTATTTTGGGTGTGTAAGTGGTTGATTAGTAGTTGTATAGTCGGAGTTTTGATCCGGTAAAAACTAAAAAAAGCGTTTCGGATGACTCGTATTCATCCAAAACGCTGATTACATTGAGATTAAAAGAAAATCGATTGTGTCAACTCTTTTTATTGAGCAAACTTTAAGCTGTCTAACTTATCCCAAGCACCACGCGTGAAATCGGGGATTTCGACTGCCGCAGATTTGTTGTTCAAAGATATTTCTGTCAAAGGAATCAGGCAGCACCACTCCGCCAAATCATACACATCCATATCGAGCGGTAAGCCTTTTTGGAGGCAGTATATCAGGCGGTAATCCATAATAAAGTCCATGCCGCCGTGTCCGCCTACTGATTTGGCTTTTTCGGCTATGTCTCGCGCTATCGGATGTACATATCGTTGCAACAGCGTATCGCGTACAGCATCCGGTACAAATGAATGTCCGTCCAATTTTTCAAAATTAGGGGTTATCGACTCCCCTACCTGTCCTTTGGCAAAGGCGTAGCCTCTAATCGGATATTTATTGGCAAACCCCTTGGTTCCGGTCAATTGATACATTCGGTTGTAGGGTCGAGGCGTCGCTACATTATGCTGAATGTTGATAGTTTTCCCTTTTTCGGTTTGAATTAACGTGATGGTATGGTCTCCGTTTTTAAAATCCTTTGAGACATCTCTTCCTGTCGTTTCTTTAATAAATTCGGGGATACAGACGGTTTTTGTAGCCATGGAAACCAAATAATTCATTTTATCTCCCCTATGAATGTTTAAGGCTTGACATACGGGACCAATTCCGTGTGTGGGATATAAATCTCCGTGATGGGCAATGTTGTATTCCAAACGCCAATTTCGCCAATAATCTTTCCAAAATGGTTCTAAATTGTGAATGTATGCTCCCTCCGTATGCAGAATTTCTCCGAACAAACCTTGTTGCGCCATATTCAGTGTTGTCAGCTCAAAGAAGTCGTACACGCAGTTTTCGAGTTGCATACAGTGTTTACGGGTCTGCTCGGACGTATTGATCAAAGACCATATTTCGTCCAAATTCATTGCTGCCGGAACTTCGATGGCTACGTGTTTTCCGTCTTTCATAGCCTGAACTCCAATTTTAGCATGGCTCGCCCAATCAGTGGCAACATAGATTAAATCGACATTGGGTAGTGCTGACACTTTGCGCCAGACTTCGGTGTCTCCGTAAAACTCTTGAGCCTTTGGGAACCCCCTTTTTTCAAGCATTTTGTTGACTTTCTCCACGCGGTCTTGTTCTACGTCGCAAAGTGCTACAATTTCTACTCCATCAATGTGTGTCATGCGGCTAACGGCACCCGGACCGCGCATGCCCAAGCCGATAAATGCGACACGGATGGTTGGGAGAGGTTCTGTCGCAAGTTGCAAGACGTTCGTTTGTCCGGCTTTGCGTTTGGGTACTTTTGTCTTGATGATTTTTGCAGCATCGGCAATCGACGAACTGCTCAAGAATAAAATCGCTAACAGAAGCACGCTGAATGTTTTCTTTTTCATGTTCATTTTTTATTTTATGGTTGATTAACTTTGTTGATTCGTCTTACATTTTTGCATCCATGAGTTTATCCGTTTTGGATGTCGGGTTTCCCAATTTCATTTTTATCACAAAAGCGTGGGATGCTTTAAATTTCTTCGGCAAAGATACATCATAATAGGTATTTTTATCCAAATCCAATCCGATGTCTGAATGCTTAACGAGTAATGTTTTATTATATCCGAGAATAGTTGCAGTCAGCGGTACTTCTGTTGACTTTTTGGGTATGGCTATTCTTACGATGTTATCTACGGGGCGATTGATAACGGTAAGGTATAAATCATTTCCTTTTTTGGTATAATAGCCAAGCTTGGAAAGGGGTAAATCTACATGATGCACGCCGTAAACCGCTTCGGAATTGATTTTCATCCATTCTCCCAGCTCCTTTGCCAGTTTATCTTCGCCGGGGTGCATATTGCCGTTGCCGTCGGGACCAAAATTCAGTACAAAATTCCCGTTCATGGAGGCGCAATGCATGAGCATGTCGATAAGGTCGTCTGTTGTTTTGGTGTACAAGCCCGACCAATCTCTCATGTATCCCCATCCGTTGGGCGGAATAGTCATTACCGCATCCCAGTCGTGTCCATCCAGCCACTCATACTCTGCCGGTAATTTCCGCTCCCAGCCTTGCTCATAATCGCCTAACATCACTCCGTTGGAATCAAAATGACGTTTGCCGTATTCGTCGTTTCTGAAACGAGACCCGATGATCAAGCCGGATATTTTCTCCCGTAATTCTTTTTCTAAATTGTAGGTAAATTCATACGAGCTTATCCAAGCTTTATCCCACGTCCCATCGAACCAAAAACCTTTGATCGAAGGGTAGTTTTCCGATAGTTCCAACAGTTGATTACGCGTGTATTGCAGGAATTTGTTGTATTTTTCTTTTTCTTCTTCGTTTTTAGGCGCGGCGTAGAGGTAGTTGGGATTGTTCCACTCCAATATCGAAAAATAGAGATATACATCAATACCTTCGGCTGTATAGGCATCTACGACTTCTTTCACAATATCCTTTTTATAAGGCGATTTGGAAATATTATAATCGGAATATTTGGTGGGCCACAGCGCGAATCCGTCATGGTGTTTGGTCGTGAATATCATATATTTGGCACCCATTTGTTTGGCTTGTTTCGCCCAACGTTTGGCATCAAAATCCTTTGGGTTAAATTGTTTGTACAGATTGTCGTATGTCTCTTTCCAATTTTTAGGCACGTTGGGTCCCCCCCAGGTTCGAATCCACTCCGAAGCGGCGGCTCCGCCTCTGGCGCTTACTCCGTTCCATTCGTTGCCGGGTATGGCATATATACCCCAATGAATAAATTGTCCTAATCCATAGCCGCGAAAGGCTTGCATGTTGGCGTCCGTTCGGTGCGCGGGGGTAATGGAGCCGTATTTGACTTCTTTGTGTTCCGTTGGTTTCATTTTTGGACCCGTCCATTGGGCATGTACACTCAATAAAGCGATTGTACAACTCAGCGTAGTAGCGATTGTCTTTTTCAAATTCATACTCAATATTTTTTATCTTTATTTGTAGTTATCAGGGTGTGTGTCAGTAATTAATTGATTGATTAAGTTTTGGTTATATTGCTTCAGAAGAAACGAAAGAGCTTAAGAGGTATTTAATTTCTTTGAGCGTCTGTTTTTTGTAAAACTAAAGTCCTACGTGTTCTTCTGTTTTTTTCTTGGGTTGTATGGTGTTTTTTTTGTTCGCGTTAGATGGCGAATAATGCCAGGTAATCGTATCGTTGTATATCTTTCCACCTGCATCAACTTTCGCTACAATCGTATTTTCTCCGATATTGAGTTTAACATTTTTGAATATATAATGTACATCGGTATGTCCTTTGTCCATTTCGAATATTTCGTTACCGTTGATAAACAAACGGGGAGTTCCTACATTTGAATATACGGTTACGGGGGTAATTTCGTTTTCGCGTTCGACGGCTCTGCGTTGCGTAATGTATAGAACGGGTTCTTTACTCCAGTTGGCTTTGTACCAATAAAAAGGATCTTTTTTTATCTTCCTGTCAAAAGTTACCAATCCTTTCATGTTACGAGCTTCTACGCCACCTTGCGTCTGTACCGGTGTGGCAAAATCAAAGGCATTCCAAATGTAAGAAGCCAGCAAATACGGATGCTTTGAGATTATCCCCCAATGTATCTCGTGAAATTTTGTCGCGAAGGTTTCGGGATAAAATTGCGAAAAATAACGACCAAATTCGCCGACTACTTCTTCTTGTTGATATACATTTGCTTCGGCGCCGTATTCGGAGAATATTACCTTGTATGTGGGAAAGTTTTGCTCCATTCCCGTAATCCATTTCTCGACATCGCCGATTTCGCCGTTGTACCATCCGAAATAATGATTGATCCCTTGAACATCGGCATTCAAATTGGATTTTTGATCTACCTTTGAGTAACCGCTGACAGAAACGGTGTATCTGTCCGGATCCTCCGACTTTGCCAGATCGTGTAATTCGGTAGTAAGCGCTACGGTATAATCGTAAGGTGTATAGACTTCATTGTGCAGTCCCCAAATGTAAATGGACGGATGATTAAAATTCTGACGGATTAATTCTTTCAGTTGTTGATGAGCGTTTCCCGATTCTTCGGTACTTACTCTATTGACAAAAGGAATTTCAGCCCAAACGATAAACCCGATGCTGTCACATTTTGCATACATGTATTCAGCTTGCTGGTAGTGGGCAAGTCGTATGGTGGTAGCACCCATCTCTTGGATGATAGCCAAGTCGGTATCGTGTTGCTTGTTGGTCAAAGCACTTCCTGATTCCCACCAATCTTGATGCCGACAAATACCGTACATGGGTACTTTTTTACCATTTAAATACATGCCGTCAGCCGCTTTTAATTCAAAGTGCCGAAGTCCCAAGGGTTGTACCACTTCATCAATCACCTTATCCTTGTCTTTTAGCTGAATTACAACTTTGTACAAATAGGGATCTTCAATTCCCTGCCACAAATGGGGATTCTTGATGGTAAGATTTTGTTCATGCGTCTGTCTTCCCTGTGGTAACACTACTACCGGTAATTCTTGCCGGGTTTTTACCTTGCCGGATGATTCGTAAATCGTGCTAATTAAGCGTATTTTTTGCGCATCGCGGTTTTTATTTTCTAATTTGACTTTTATGCTCACGTTTGCGGATTTGGCGGTTACGTTTTTCTGCGTGACATAGACCCCGGATGACGCGTAATCGGTTACCGCAATATGCAATCTGTCGGTAACAATCAATTCGACAGGGCGATACATGCCACCATACACACCGAATAGGGTGTGATTTACCGGTATCACGTCCGGGCGGGACGCATTGCTGACTTTTACCACGATTTCATTTTTTTGTCCAAATTTCAGTTGTTGGGTTAATTCCACGACGAAAGCAGAATATCCTCCTTTGTGATTCCCGACAAAACTTTTGTTCAGATATACGTCGGCAACTGCGGCAACACCTTCAAAACGGAGAAAAACACGCTTGTCAAGTAAAGACGAATCCGGGGTATAATATTTTTTGTAGTATGCTTCTCCCTGATAAAAACTATTTTTCTTAACCTGCATGTCTTTCGCGTTCCACGTGTGCGGAATGGTAACCGATTGCCAATTGTTATCGATTGATTGAGGAAATTTTTCTGTTTTTTTAAACATCCAATTGTCGTTAAACGAATGTTTTTCTCTTCCAAAAACTCCTGCTAACTGAATAATACAACACAACCCCAAAACGATTTTTTTCATCTGTTTATTTTTTAATTTTTTCATTATGGACACATGGAACACGCCATTAATCATTTCCTTGTGTGTCAAAGTTATTTTTACATGGCTGTTTCATCTACTTTCTATTCTTATACATTCACATTCTATTAATTTACAGATTCTTATTGAATCTCTTTTGGCACTGCGACATGACGCATCCCCTGCTTGAATACAACCACCTATTTACACGAGTGTCGTTTTGCACCTATCAAGACGACCTAAAAGATACCTTTTCCGTTGTATCCGAGAGTCGAAGGCAGCTGCCATTTCCATTCATCCGGAGCCGGACCATTATTCACGCCAAACTTCATGGTATTGAGCGGAAGTTGCCGTATTGCTTCAGGTAATTTAATGACCCCGTTACGATTGAATACCTGTATCAGGTCTCCTTTTTGCATATTTACTTCTATCAGTCCGGGACTTGCTTCTACTACTCTGTAATCGACTTCGTCTCCTTCAAGATTTCGAACAACGGCGTGCTTCATATCCATGCCCGTTTGTAAACGACAAAGCCCTCCCGCCTCGCTCTTCACTTGTATGAAGACCGTTTTTCCATAATTGCGCGTTGCGCTAACAAGGAAGGCACCTTCGGTACGCAAATCGATGAATGAAGCCTCTTGCCATGCTTGCGGAACAGCATGGAAAACCCGTATTTTGTTACCCCATGATTGCAAATACATATCCTGTAGGGACGATACAGCCGACATTGGCGTTTCAAATACGGGATTACCACTTTCATAATACAGCGTATTGGGGCGAATATACATACCATTGCTTATCAGCTTGTCGAGTTGGGTAAACGCGCGTTCGCCATCGCCCATACCGGCATACATGGCTGAAGAGCCGGAATAGGAATATCCCTGCAAAGCGCCTGTTTTGCTTTGCCAGTGATCGATGCTTCGAGAAATAAGGTCTCTATTCTCAGATTGATCCCAATTCACGATGCGATAGGGATAAATATGTAGCAAATGAGACCAATGACGATGCGATGTTTCGTAATCTTGAGTCGCACTGATTTTATAGCCATTCTCTCCAACCGGATACGGAGCCAGGTTGTCGAGAAAGTCTTGCCAATCGGCTCGTTTGGACGAATTAAGCCGGTATCTGTCGTTTATCTCGATCAATGTCTTCAAGCCCCAACGCACTGTCGCATGGTCGTAATTTACATCGGCGCCAACATTTTTAACCGGATATTCCGGTGACGCGGTTATCGGCAAGTGATATTTACCATCGGTATCCAATTTCTTACGGATGCGAAAGTAATAGTTCATTGAGTAGGTAAGCAATTCAAAAAATGCGCCCGTCAACTCATCGACCTTATTATTGTAAACGCAATCTTGCCGGTAATAATATAACAACCAAGTCATGTTTGCCACTTCGTATTGATTATTCTCACAAAGCTCCGGCAACAGCTTTGATTTCAGGATGAAATTGGTCGAACGTGGCATCGCAATTATTTCAGGGTCATTTGTCGTATCCAATTCCTTGGTCGAACCATCCGCGTAATAAAGTGTTCCTGTACTTTGCGCGTTATCTATCAAGTTTGTCTTGTTGTCTCGAAAAGCTTTCCAAAGTGGCTGTGAAAGGTGGGAACGATTAGCTGCTGCCATCCATGAGTAAGTCAGCTGCGTATTCAGATTTGTCCAAACAGCGCACCAGGGTGTTCGTACCACGGGCCACACTCCCATGATATCAACAATGGGTTTTCCTTCGCGCGAAGCACAAGCGAATTTATATACTTGCACCCAGTAAAAACTTTCAATCTTACGGTTGTTATCAAACGAAATAAAACCGGACGGATAATACGCGTGCCACCATCCCGTATGTTCAGCCCACAAAGTCTGGGGTTCTACGGCAAACGCTTCATCAAGCGTCTTTTTGGCAACTTCAATCGCGGTGCTTTCGCTGCTTTGATAAGTCACAGTGGCGATTACCCGACGGGCATTCTTGTTTTTCACTTCTTTCCAAGCGACCACGTATGTCCACCCCGTATGTAAAGGTTGAATACAGAGTGTATATTTACCGTCTTGTACATGATTTTTTACCGCGGGATTGCGTGTTGCCGCATAATCCGTATCAATCGTCTGATATGATCCTCCCATTTTTTGACGCGGACTAATTGCCTCGTCGGGTACAAATGTCCACGTATAAGCGTTTTCTTTGTCCGTGGTTATAGCGTCCCATACTACGTAGTTCTTTGTCGAATGGACGTAAGTCCTATAATCTATACGACCGATATCGGTTGCAATGATTCCGCGCGTAACCGCGTCGTAAAGAGAAAGACGCGCCGTATCTCCGCGAACACTCCCGATAGGAGTAATGCGGAAAGAACCGATTGGCAGACGAGCCTCGTCATAAAGATGTGATGTTGGCTTGTACCCTTCGACCGGATGTTGAATGCGCCCTTCGGTAATATCGCTACGTCCTACGTTGAGCCGGAAGACATTCGCGTTTTCTTTGTACAAATTGGTACCCAACAAACCATTTCCCATAATCGCGCCCGAAAAATAACCATTGGGGTAACCGGTCAGAAAGCCGGTCCAATACATATCGTGTTGAGCAAGAAAAGATTCCCAATTTATACTTTCGACGGTTACCTGAATAGGAGAGGGGAGTTTCGCGTAATTCAGCGTTACCGCTAAGGTAACATCCGCTGTTAACGGCTTAGTCTTGACTGTGTAGATCGTATCGGAAAGAATCGACGGGACTACTGTTTGGTTTCCTATGTTGGCATGAGCTACCTTTCCTGCCGGAATAGTGAACCTGAACTCAAAAATGTCATTTTTTTGCACGATATATGCTCCATCGTGGTTCGTATCTTGAAAAGCGGAAGCGTGAGTAACGCTTATTGCCGGATCGAGCACCAAAGTTACGTAACAGGGTGTTTCCAAGTAATTTTTTTGTGTGGTTTTTTCTCCTTGTTTCGTAGCCGAAAGCGCGTGTGTGTCGCTTCGTTCCGTTAGTTTTTCCGATGAAAATGTCCTATCTGCTACATGTGAATCCGGAATTTCGAAAGGAATAACATTCGTCCGATAAACTGTAGCGGAAAGTGTAATTTCTACCGGAATAACAAGAAAAATAACAAGCAAACTAAAGAAATGGTACAAACAATATTTTTCAGACATCATCACGATCAATCATTAACAACAATTTTATTCACATATCTCTCCGTTCCACTTTTTACAACAACGAGATATACGCCACCTCGTTCAATAAGTTGTTCAAAACGGTCGGTTTTTCTTTTACTTTCCCCTATTTTAACTCCCATCATCGTGTATATAATCACTTCGGAATCCGAGAAACCGGTATTTAAGCGAATGTAAAAAGGCTGTCCTGCTTTTGCCGGATTGGGATAAATGTCAACCCATAAATTTTTTGTCTCCACCGGTTTGACGTTTGTAGTCTGATCATTTCCCAGATAAAATTCGGAAACTTGAATTGTATTTCCACCAAGGATATTCCAATCTTCAAAAACAAATTTCACATAACGATAAGACACTTTTTCGGGTAAATTAACACGTACATCCGCATCTGCCACGGAAATGTTAAAGTTTTCTATAATGGGTGTATATGTTTCCGTTTCCGTATTCTTTCCGTAAAAAGAGCCTTCATACGCTCTCAAATAAGAGGTAGAATTATTGTAATCGCGATGACGATAACGTATATGCGTCATATCATAGTTTTTTTTCATATCAATGGCAAACCAAGGATTTACTCCCGAATCTACCGTTACTCCGCCATAGGTTTTGCCCGGTTTTACAAAAAGAAAAGCCGTTCGCTCATCGTCGTCAAGAATATAATCAGGGTTGTCTCCACCCACAGATGTGTCGTAAACTCCTTCGGATGAAGTGATTATAGCCCAATCTGCTCTATCAATCAATGTATCTTTATTCTGTATAAATGAATCTACGGGCAATCCGTCATCAAAAGCAAGCTTTGAAACTTCGGCAGAGGCAAGCAACACCGCACCAACCCCAAAATCGATGGAAGTTGGAGAAAATCCTGTCGGACTGGTGGGGGTTTCCCCTACACCTTGCAAGTTTTTTATATTTCCGTCTGATTCAATAGCTATGGTACTCAAGCCATTCCAAGCTTTTGCGGCAACGGGATAATAGGTAGCGCTGTCCAATAAATTATGGTTAATTCCCCATGCCATTCCATAGGTAAAAAAGGCAGTACCACTTGTTTCCGGTGCCGGATAATGCTCTGTGTCTCCCAAACTCATATTCCAAAATCCATCATCACGTTGACAATTTTTTAACGCCAATGCCATTTCCGTAAAAACCTGCACATATTCTTGTCTGTGCAAATTATCGGCAGGAAGTGCTTCCAATGTACGCGCCATGGCGGCAAAAACCCACCCGTTTCCCCGCGACCAATAAATATTTTTCCCGTTAGGAGTCTGTTTGGGTTTATTGTTTTGAGGAGGAACTCCGGGTTGATAGCGCCAGTCTCGCCACCAAAGTCCATCCGCTTTGTTGTACAATCCGTCCGAATCGTTGCCACAGGTAGGACACGTTACAATAGGGCCGGGTGCATATGTAATGCTACTCGAAATAGACCATCCCGAATTGACAATGAGCGTATCTCGGGTATTTTTAAACAAGCTGTAGAGTTTTTCAAAATATTTACTATCGTTATATACCACGCCCAAACGGGTAATGGTAGGCATTGCCATAAACATGGCATCTATCCACCACCAGTCACTTGACAGCGGATTGTTTTCGATTCGATAATCAATAGCATCGCGAATAGCTCCGATTTTGGTAGAATCTTTTACTTCATCCATTAAAAACAAATCGATATATACCTGTCCGCAAGCATGATTATCGGCATTTGAAGTTACAGGACCGCCATTTACTAACCATTGATTCGAGTTTGCCCAGTTTACTGCATAGTCCAAATAGCGTTGTCTTCCACTCACTTTGTACAATTCAAGGTTGCCGATGAAATAGGTTGCTCTGGTCCACTCGTTATTTCCGGGAATAGTGTGATTTACTATCCAATAATCGTTTACCTTCTGGGCAACCGATAGTACATTACTTCTTGTTGGCAATTCGGTTTCGGAAGCTGTGAGAAACGTATTTGACAGCCAAAAAGATAGACAGGTGATAATTAATAATTTGATTCGATTCATTTTTTTCAAATGATGATTATAGAAATTGTAACTCTTTTAAATGGTTACCGACAGCGGAACATTCAACCGCTGTCGGCTTTATTTGTATTATTATTATTATTATTGTTGATTATTAAAGTCTTATTTCACTATAACTTTTAGAGTTTCATTA
>JBKEBE010000096.1:0-6330 GCA_047973025.1 Paludibacteraceae bacterium | reverse complement strand
GGTGCTGTTTTTTTCGTACTGCTGGGTACACCGCCTTCTATGTATGGCCATCCGTCTTTACCCCACAACACTTCATCCATCAATAGTGGACGACGTGTAGCACCTCCGGCGTTAATCAGCCAGGGTTTAGCCACAGAGACGGCATGATAAAGCATAAAGGTTCGTCCATTGTCATCCAGTATAATCTCGGCGTTGTGTCCGGGACCAATCCACACTTTACCATCGCCTTGCAGGAATTTCGTCGAATTTGCTGCCTGAAAATCATTGATCGTTTTAATATCGATGCCGTTCTTGGTCGTGTAAGGTCCGGTAATTTTATCCGCAACGGAAACCGACAAATAGTACTTCGTATCGGGACCTTCGCAACAAGAATTAGAAGACGCAAATAACCAGAATTTTCCGCCGTGCTCATAAATGTACGTACCTTCGAAACCGTTTCCCGCTATTTGAATTTTTGTTCCAGAAAGCGTTTTCATGTCGGTAGCGTTTATTTCCTGTACGTAAATACCGGCAAAACTACCCCAGAATAGATACGATTTTTTGTTGCGTCCCGAACCGGTCGTAATGAAAAACTGGTCGATACTGTTTGTAACCCCGCTGGAAGATCTATCCAGCACTTTACCCATATCCTCAAAAGGACCGTAAGGATAGGGAGACTTTGCAACTCCGATTCCGGGATTCGAATCTCCCCATTTGGAATTACTGTAATAGAGGTAATACAATCCCCCGTTTTCGGTAGTCGGTGGCGTAATCTGGGGCGCCCAGATTCCTCCGTCATGCCAAGTAGGCTTGGTTGTCGATGAGAACGCGTCTGCGACATACTCCCATTTGACCATATTTTTGGAACGTACAATCGGGGTAATGCGGGTTACACCTTGCGCCCAAGCGTTCTGAGTCCCATACGCATAAAACCATCCGTCGGCGGCGCGAATGAACGATGGGTCGGCCAAGTCCGGCTCAAAAATGGGATTTTGATAAACTGTATCTGCCGAAGTAGGTGGATCGTTCCAATACAAATCTCCTTCGTCTTTTCCACCGGTGCATGCCACCGCGAACAACATAAGCGTAACCGATATGATGTACAAACCTGATAAAATTATCTTTTTCATGTATGCTGTAAATTTTAAGCTCATTTTTTTCATGTGTTTATTTTTTATTTCTTTTCATTAAGGACACATGAAACACGCCATTCATCATTCCCTTGTGTACCAAAGTTATTTTTACATGGCTGTTTCATAACTCTTCTTTATTTATATCCCGGGTTTTGTTCCAATCCGGTCACCAAATAGATGTCTCTTAATGGGATGGGGAAACGGTTGTTTTTCCCAATCACGAAATTGTCGAATTCACTGTCCCTGCTTTTGAGATACGCAATATTTTCCGCCGTATCAAACATCCCCCATCGTTCCAGATCCAACCAGCGCCATCCTTCACCGGAAAGTTCGCAAACTCTTTCGTGCATTATCTGAGTCCGCATTTTCTCCTTATCATTGCCGATATTAATGAATACAGATGAATTTTCTAACTTTGGCAGATTAACACCGGGACGCTCTCGAACTTTGTCAATCCACGCGTAGGCTTCAGCCGTCCTATCCTTTTCATTCAATGCTTCCGCGTACATCAGATAGATATCAGCCAAACGTACAATACGCAGGTTGATTCCATTATCATCATGGCTTTCAGCTGTTTTCGTATCCCAGTTTGTATATTTCTTCCAATATACTTTAGACTGATTCAAATTCCATTGTGTCCACGTTTTACCGTAAAAAATTTCGTTGGGATTAGCCGAATCGTAGTAAAACAACGTATTTTTCAGACGAGGATCGATTTTTCCGTCTTTCGTACGTTCTTTGGACAAATCGGTCATAACAATATTTCCTGCCGTAGCATCATCCCAAGAGCATCCTGTAGCCGGCAGCCCAAAGAATTTCGCGCGTTCGTGGCTTAACTGTCCTACGCCATTTATAGGACCCGACATAAACTGTACTTCAAAAAGAGCTTCTTCGTTGTTTTCAAATGCTTCGGTAAAATTATCCCTGTAATCGCCCCTAAGGTTGTAGATACCTAAATCAAATATATCCTCCGATTTATCGAGCACCCGATCCCATTCGTGCAACTGTGCGGAGACCTTTACATCCATCGCGAGAGCAGCTCCTTTTGTGATTCTCCCCACGTCAAGTGAACTCTCCCATTCAACGGGTAGTTTTTTTGCAGCTTCTTCAAAATCGGTCTGAGCCTGACGATAAATCTCCGGTTGTTCATGAATTTCAGGATTTTCTTCGGCTTCCGCAGTCAGTGGTATGCCGCCACGCCCATAGACGCCGGCAATATTGAAAAGGTGTACGCCACGAAGGAACAAAGCCTGACCGATAATATAATCGCGTTTCGCATTATCCATTTCAATTTTGGGAGCATTGTCCAGTACTTGATTAGCCCAGAATACGCCTTTGTACAGATCCAGCCAGGTAAATATTACCGCCGGCTGCGTGTAGTCATTAATCAGGAAATTGGAATAAGTAATCAAAGCCGGATCGGGAGATGTACAATAGCCTTCATCAGCTCGCGAAATATAGAGAAAATGCAACCAGCGACGATACGAACCATTGAAGCGCAATGAACGGTAAGTCGCATTCAGTCCGGCGGACAAATCCGATTCTGTTTTCCAAAAGTTGGTGGTATCCATTTCATTTGGATTTTTCTGATCCAATATGTCTTCACAGGAAAAAATTATCGTTATACAAAGTATGCTTACTATAAATTTTATGCTTTTCATATCATTCTATCTTATTAAATTATTAGAAAGAGACTTGCAGACCGCAAGTTACTGTTCTTACCGGAGGATAATGTCCATCATCATACCCTTTGGAATAAATGCTTCCACCCGAAATTTCGGGATCCAATCCGGAGTAGCCTGTGAGTGTAAATAGATTTTGTGCTCCGACATATATACGTAGTCTCTCGATTATTTTCGTTGCTTGCAAAACATTTTGTGGAAGCGTATAACCCAATTGAATATTTTTCAATCGCAGGTAATCTCCGCGTTCAATCCATCGGTCAGAAGTTGTCAACACATTGTCGGTAGTACCCATGTAGGGACGCGGTGTTGTGTTAGAAGTTCCTTCTCCTGTCCACGGGACAAGATTCTTTGGCAGATTAGCAGTCTCGTCCATACGTTCGAGCCAATAACGCGTATTGTTGAAGATATTACTGCCATATACACCGTAGAAGAACAGGTTGAGATCGAAACCCAGATAGGAACAGTTGAAGTTTAGTCCGGCTTCGAATTTTGGAAAAGGAGATCCGACAAATTCTCGGTCTGTTTCTACCGATATTTCTCCATCATTGTTTACATCTTTATAACGAATGTCTCCGGGCTGCGCGTTGGGTTGTATCATTTTTGAAGTTTCCTGTCCGGTTACCGGATCAATAACAGTCGCGGTATATTGATATATTTCATCCCAGTTTTGGAAAATTCCATCTGTACGCAATACGTAGAAATCTCCTAAAGAACGTCCGATGGCTGAGTAACTCGACTCTCCAATACCCGAATAATAATATTCATCACCGTCTAATGCCAGTATTTTGTTACCGGTATGTGTTAAGTTCAATGCTACATCGTATTTAAATGCATTCCGGGTTTCACGCCAACCAATTTGCAATTCCAAACCGGTATTGTTAATTTTCCCATAATTGATCCAAGGGTTGACGTCAACGCCTTTCATCCACGACTGGGCTTTGGTTATCAACAAATCGTACAGTTGAGCATTAAAATAATCAACAGATCCATAAAGATGCTGATCAAGTAATGAAAAATCGATTCCGACATTATAGGTTTCACGAGTTTCCCAACGGAGGTTGCTATTTGCCAGTCCGTTTTGAATCAACCCTGTATATAATAACGGATCGGCTCCGTAAATTCCCACACGATCTCCCGAAGCAATGTAAGTAGCATACTGATAGGCTGGTACAGCGTTTTGATTTCCCGATTTTCCATAACTCAATCGTAACTTCAGATCGTCAACCCAGTTTACAGATTGCATAAAATTCTCACTGCTGACGCGCCAGCCAGCCGAAACGCCAGGAAATATTCCGTACCGATAATTTTCGCCAAAAAGAGACGATCCATCTTGACGAACATTTACTTGTAATAAATAACGGTCAGCATAGTTGTAATTGATACGCCCGAAGAGCGAAGTCATTGCAACCGCGCTATTGCTTCCGCCTATTGCCGGACTCGAGTCGGCTTCCTTCGAGACACGGTCAAGAACCCAGAATCCTTCCTGTGTCAGGTTATAACCGGTAACGTTGTTCCCGCGACGTTCTTTTAACTGTGCCGAATATCCCAATAATACATCGAAATGATGTTCATCAATACTTTTCTTGTAAAATGCCGTATTTTCCCACATCCAAGATTGCATGACACCATTGCCTTCGTAGAGTTGATCATCGTACTGGCTTGTGGAGAGATATCGAAGTTGCTTGTAAACAGTTTTCGATTTGTCGAACCAATTGAAGTACTCGATTCCGACATTGGTTTTCAATTGTAAGTCTTTGATGGGTTCAATCTGCAAAAAAGCGGAACCGATAATTCTCAGATTGTATTGCTTGCTGTCACGCGTCTCCTGCAAGCCTATGGGGTTTGTTCCATATGTTTGATAGGAAGAACTTCCGAAACCGTATTCTTCGGGATTATCTGGATTACGAACCGGAATAATCGGAGGCATGCGGGCTAAGTCGATAAACGGATTTCCCTGCAATGTTTTGGTTTCCGAATGTCCGATCATAAGATTCTCGCCAACTGTAAATATCCCTTTATTTACTTCCGAGTTGCTACGGACAGTTAAGCGGTTATGATAGGGTCCGATAACCGTACCATCTTCATTGTACATATCGAACGAAAACATGTATCTCCCATTTTTATTTCCACCCGATACGTTTAAGTTATAGTCCTTGGTTATACCCGATTTGTAAAATTCATCCTGCCAATCGGTATTAATCAATTTTTGTCCTTGAGTAGGTTCTCCGGGCCATATTTTATTAGCATTCTCGTATGCTATACGGTTGATCCGAAGAAACTCCAGGCTATTCATCATTTCATAACGTTTTGCGATTTGAGAGACACCAAGCGTACCGTTAAAACTTATTTTGGCAACACCTTCTTCACCTTTTTTGGTAGTGATTATTACCACTCCATTTGCACCACGAGCACCGTAAAGGGCTGTTGCTGAAGCATCTTTAAGGACTTGAATACTTTCTACATCGTTCATATTAAATTCACGCTGTGAACTTTCAAGGATCATTCCATCAATCACATACAACGGAGACACACTATTGAAACTTCCTATACCGCGCACAATAATGTCCGCACTTGAACCCGGCACACCTGAAGTTGTAACGTGTACTCCGGCAGCTAAACCTTGTAATGCCTGACCAATTCCGGGCAAGGTCATCTTTTCAATCTGCTTGGTATCTACCACCGATATGGCTCCTGTTATTTCCTTTTTTCGTTGTGTTCCGTAGGCTACGGCTACAACTTCATCCAGCATATTGTCATCTTCTTCCAAAACGACATTCAGTCTGGATGCAGGTTTGAGTTCTACAGACTTGAACCCGACGTATGAAAATACTAATACAGCACTTTCAGGCACATTGATAGAAAAATTACCGTCGAAATTAGTCGTGGCACCGAGTGTTGCTCCCTTTTGTCTTATGCTTACACCCAAGAGCGGGGCACCTGCCTTATCAGTAACCGTTCCTGACACTTGTAGCGTTTTGTCTTGTTGTCCCCATGATACAAACGGAGATAAAAATCCGACAAGCAGCAAGCATAGCAACAGACTGTACGATTTAATCCGCATGGAAGCGTAAAAGGACTTACTGAATTGAAAATGGTAAATTGTTCTTTTAATCATAGTTTGGATTTATTTATTGAGTCAAAGGTATTAAAGACGGATTACAAAAAAGGTTACAAAAAGGGTTACAGAAGAAATAAATGGGTAATTTATCCCTTTTTGCGTAAGGTTATCGACGGCAATCTTCATCAGAGTTCTGTTTGCTCTACGACTTTACTGCACTCAGAAACTAAACCACTATGGACTGGAAGTCCATAGGTTTGTTGAAAAGAAAGAATGAAATTCTTTCTACTGTGTGGAAATATGCACTTTTGAAGTATGGAAAACAAACAACGATTTAATGGGAACACAATTTCAAGACTTACAGCTCATATTGTTTGGGTTACAAAATATCGTTATAAAGTATTGGATGGAGATATTAAAGTTAGATGTAGAACATTGATAAAACAAATTTGTATGACTGAAGATGTTACAATTC
>JBKEBE010000149.1:0-3292 GCA_047973025.1 Paludibacteraceae bacterium | reverse complement strand
GACTACGGAAGCGTTTTCTATGGAGTGGCGGATATGCTCGTAAGCGGGAGTTGCTTTTTTGCGCATACGGTTCAGTATGTTGGAAACAGTACCCTGACTGACGGATATGCCGTAAAACGCTTCAATGGTTTGGCTCAAACGTTTGAAAGGAATATGTTGATAAACGCTCAGATAGCAAACCAACGCCTGAATATTGGTCCCATAGCTCACGCCTGTTGTTACATGGGACGGAAATTCCGATGTGGTACAATAGTAATGATTCATAACATACTACTCATACCAAGTTTGTGGTATAAAAATCCCTTTCACGGGTTATTGCAGGCTACCTGAAATCCGTGTAATTTTGCATCAATTAATTCACAAACAAAAAAATTATGGCAAAAATTGCACAAAAAATTACAGACCTTGTTGGCAATACCCCCCTACTTCAGCTCAACAATTTCACATCAAGTAAAGGTATTCAAGCCAACATTATCGCCAAATTGGAATCGTATAATCCTGCAAGCTCCGTGAAAGACCGTATTGCGCTGGCAATGATTGAAGACGCTGAAGCGAAAGGACTGCTCAAAGCAGGGGTGGAAATCATAGAACCCACCAGCGGGAATACCGGTATCGGACTTGCCATGGTCGCCGCGACCAAAGGATATAAATTGACGCTGACCATGCCCGAAACCATGAGCATCGAACGTAGGAATCTGCTTAAAGCATTGGGAGCCAATATTGTACTTACTCCCGGTGCCGAAGGCATGAAAGGAGCTATCGCAAAAGCAAAAGAAATTGCCACGGAACGAAAAGGTTCTTTCATCCCCCAACAGTTTGAAAACGATGCGAATCCGAGCATACACGAACGCACAACAGGCGAAGAAATCTGGCGAGACACGGATGGAAAAGTTGATATTTTGGTATCCGGAGTAGGTACGGGCGGAACCGTATCCGGCGCGGGTAAAAAGTTGAAAAGCTATAATCCAACCATTAGAGTAGTGGCAGTAGAGCCAACGGATTCTCCCGTACTTTCGGGCGGAAACCCCGGACCACACAAGATACAGGGAATCGGAGCCGGATTTGTTCCCAAAAACTACCACGCGCAAGTTGTGGACGAAATCATACAAGTAACCAATGACGATGCTATCCGCACTTCCCGTCAATTGGCTCAATCCGAAGGTCTTTTGGTCGGTATATCGTCCGGTGCGGCAGCTTACGCGGCTGTTCAATTGGCGCTTCGTCCCGAAAACAAAGGAAAAAACATTGTTGTAGTACTTCCGGATACGGGCGAAAGATACCTTTCCACACTACTTTACGCTTTTGAAGAATATCCGTTGTAATTAATCATTAACGATTAGTGATTAGTGATTGCAATAATTGGTTAAATAACGTTACCGTTTTTTTTGCCGGCGTATTCGTATCTAATCCCTATACTATTTAGAAAATCGAAATGTATCTTTCTTTTACGAAATAGACTTACCAAAAAATAAACAATACTCTCAAACAAAAAGATAAACAAGATGTCAGAAAAAAAATTGAAATTCGAAACGCTGCAGATCCATGCAGGACAAGAGATTGACCAAGCGACTCATTCACGTGCGGTACCCATCCACCAAACCACAGCATATACCTTTGACGACGCGCAACATGCCGCCGACTTATTCGGACTACGCAAATTTGGTAATATTTACACGCGTTTGATGAATCCGACAACCGATGTTTTCGAAAAACGAATAGCAGCATTGGAAGGTGGCGTGGCGGCAGTAGCGACTGCATCCGGACACGCGGCGCAATTCGTAGCCCTGAACTTGATAACGCAAACCGGTGATAATTTTGTAACGACTTCTCACCTATACGGTGGTACGCACAACCAGTTCAGAAATCAGTTCAAACGACTTGGCGTAACGGCTAAATTCGCAGAGAACGATGAGCCTGAAACTTTTGAAAGACTGATTGACGAAAAAACAAAAGCAATATACCTCGAAGCTATCGGCAATCCCGACTTAAGCGTAGCAGATTTTGACGCGATAGGAAAAGTCGCCGCAAGACACGATATTCCACTTATCGTTGACAATACATTTGCCGGGGGAGGGTTTCTTTTCCGACCGCTGGAACACGGTGCAAACGTAGTGGTGGAAAGTGCTACAAAATGGATTGGAGGACACGGAACGACAATGGGTGGCGTAATTGTAGATGGTGGAAACTTCAACTGGGGAAATGGTAAATTTCCCGGATTCAGCGAGCCGAACGACAGCTATCACGGGTTGGTGTTTTGGGATGTTTTTGGAGCAAACGGTCCTTTCGGAAATATTGTGTTTAGCATACGGGCACGCGTAGAAGGACTTCGCGACTGGGGAGCCATCCAAAGTCCTTTCAATGCCTTCTTGCTGATTCAGGGATTGGAAACACTGTCGCTTCGCATTGAAAGACACGTTGAAAACACGCTAAAATTAGCCGAATACCTGCAAAAACATCCAAAAGTGGAGTATGTAAATTATCCGGGGCTAAAAGGGAATAAATACTATGATCTGGCGCAAAAATATTTTCCGAAAGGGGCAGGGAGCGTACTGACTTTCAAGGTGAAAGGTTCTTCTGAAATCGCCGATAAGATTATCAGTAACGTGCAACTATACAGCCACGTAGCCAATGTAGGCGACGCGAAAACGTTAATCATCCATCCGGCAACAACGACTCACTCCCAGCTGTCCGAAAAAGATCAGATCGTGGCGGGAGCTGTTCCCGGATTACTCAGAATATCTGTCGGAATCGAACATATAGACGATATCATTGCAGATATTGAGCAGGCGCTGGCAAAAATTTAAGCAAAAAGAACAAACAAATTCTAATAGAACAAAACCCTATCTAATCTTTCACTTATGGTGTAGATTTGGATAGGGCTTGTTTTTTTAGAGAGATTCTATTAATCCCGCTCCCATTTCCACTAAGTGATAATTGTCGTTTTACGGCTTTCATAGTGTCCCCTTCGGAATAGGGCTTAGGGCAATGCGAAATGCCCGTATTTCAAGTACGCAACATTCTATTGAACGTTACATAGGGGTCTGCTGAAAAACTCCCTAATTATTGTTTATCAACCAGATATGATTAGATTTGTGTAATCAAATGCAAGGAGAAATGAAATTACCCCGCAAAAAGCATGCACCTATGCCCAAATACGTGAGTCCAAATCAGCTGGTTTTGGATGGTTTTGAAACACCTTTTGAGACCAAACTCAGTCAAACCAACCGTTGGGTAGTATTGGCAGATCTACTTCCCTGGGATGAGATTTGTAATTTATATTTGAAGTTTGTTC
>JBKEBE010000081.1:0-13540 GCA_047973025.1 Paludibacteraceae bacterium | reverse complement strand
GCAATCATGGACGCTCATACGCTCCTAAAGGCAAAACACCGGTAAAATCAAGTATGTCGAAACGTTTTTCGGTCAATATGATTTCAAGCGTCAACAATCAAGGTAGAGTTCAATTTATGATTTATGCAGATACAATGAATTCTGAGCTTTTCATCCGTTTCCTTGAGCAACTAATTAAAGACAAAGAAAGAAAAATTTTTCTTATTCTTGACAATCTAAAAGTGCATCACAGCACTCCTGAAAAACAATGTGTTGAAGAACATAAAGATAAAATAGAACTATTTTTTCTGCCATCGTATTCGCCCGAAATAAACACGGATGAGTATCTGAACTGCGACTTGAAACAAGGACTATCACAAAAAAGTCTCCTAAAAATCAACAAAATTTGACGTATAATCTATTATCACATATGAATATGTTACAACAGAATCCTCAACGTGTAAAAAAATACTTTCTGCACAAAGATTTTCAATATGCAGCGTGAAATATCAATTGATTACCATTGGGTTAATAATCTGATCGGAAAAAGTTAATGTATGTTAACTATTTGCACTATTTTACGATTTTACAATCATAATAATAAGCACGCGAAGTAACCTAAAATTCAACCTACAAAAAATACCATGCCAAAAAAGCCCGAAATACTTCATTTCTTTTCAGATTAATTCCTAATGAAATAGAAAAATATCAATAAAAAGTTATAATTTCTTAATTTCTTAATTTCTTAATTTCTTAATTCCTTAATTTTATAACGTTTTTTATATTTACGGTAAAATTAATCTTAAAAAAAATACCGTATGAAAAAAACAATTTATTTTCTGGCACTTGTAGCCTTTGCGATGCCGGCTTGCCGGCAACTTGATTTTGACGAAGATTTTCAAACTTCAGTAGTCAAGAACAAAGAAATTTCAAAATTTAACGTTACCTTAAGCAACGTGAACACGCTAGTAAACATCTGGGATAAAAACGATACTGTGAGACAACTCGGACATATCGAACCGTTAGCCTATCTTGGCGATACACTGCTCTACGTAGTGAATTACAAAGACAACCAAGGCTGGCGGATTGTCTCCGGCGACAGACGGACGACAAGTGTTCTCGCGTCCGCCGAAGATGGAGCCTTTCAATTAAAAGGAATCAACCCCGGTGTAGGCAATTGGTTAGTGGAACTTGCCGATAACATTTCAGCCTTGAAACAAACGGGCGAGCAAGACACCACCATGGGCGATTACGCGCTGTGGGCGAACATCGATCTACTGCAACAAACACAAAGTAAATCGGCTATGGCTAAAAACGCGGGACTCCAAAGAGTCAGTAGCTACGAAGAAGGCACCGGTGGCTATTGGGAATTGTATGATATGACAAGTGTAGTGCTACCATCTACCCAAGTCGGGCCTTTACTCCGTACCAAATGGGGACAGGACTCGCCATGGAACACCTGCGTACCCGTCGGAAGGTACACCGGGATTGGATGTCCGACAGGTTGCGTAGCCGTAGCGGGTGCGCAGATGCTCTATTTCTTGCATTACGACATCGGGGTACCGACGCACGCGTTTACAACCGGCTATTGCTGGGGCTATTCGCAGGATAAAAACGACAAAAATTACGGTTTTAGTTTCTCAAACGAGACTTCAACCGCATGGGATAAAATGGACACGCATCGCTGGTATGACCTTTCTAGTTACAAGTATATAAATACAACCGGTACGCATTTAGCCGCCATATTGATGGGTTGGATCGGTATGAACGTGAAAATGGACTATACGCCGGAAGGCTCTTCATCAAGCACAAAAGACGACTTGACGCCGTTTTTCAACAACATAGGGATCAGTTGTACTTACAAAGAGTATAATTCAACTGAAGTACGACAAAGTTTACAAAACAGAAAACCGGTTGTCTTAAGAGCGTATGGAACAAGGGATCCGGTAAGGTTTATTTGGATAACGTGGGGTTATACTTATTCGGACGGACATGCTTTTGTAGCCGACGGCTATGAAACCAAGCGGACAAAATACACCTATCACTATCGATGGGTCGATGATAGCGGCAATAGTCTGCCTACAGAAATGATGCCGGTAAAATCCCAAAACGCAATTCCGCCAAAGCCCTTAGATTCTTTTAAAACGGAAGAATACGTAACTGCTACCAATCTTTTGATAATCAACTGGGGCTATGATGGTATATACGACAGCGGACGCTACTATTTTGATGGCAATTGGGCTGCAAATGGCTATGATCATCAATATGAAAGAGGTATGCTAATCGGATTTTCCAAAAAATAACAAACTCACTTAATAAACCATTATATTAATTGCTATGAACCGCATGCTATTGTTTTTATTCGGTATTGTATTATTGGCGGGATGCACAGGCGATGACAACTATGGAGGAAGTTATACTCTCGTGTTTCTACCCCATAAGTCGAATTTCATACGAGTAGCGTCGAAGCAAAGAATCGAACGGACGTATGATAATAAGAACTGGTTTGACACTTATCATGATCTTGACGCGAACGCTTCCTTGAGAAGCAGTGATTATGCAATCAGACTAAACACGTCAAATGGATATTCTAAGGCGGATTTGGATACCGGGATACCTACGCTGGAAGAAGAAATTGAACGAAGTTTTAGAAGGTGCTTCAAGAGTAATTCCGGTAAATCAGGAGAAAGTACGGCACTTTTTGAGATTTTTTATTGTGTTGATCCGATAGCCGATCTTACCATTTCGGCGTTGGATACTCCTCTGTTTGGTAAGCCGGCAGGCGCGTCGCTCAACGAATATTTTGAAATTTCAAAATACGACCCCGATTTTATCGCTTCGTATGACAGCAAGCGATTGCTCTACGGCTATACCGATGTGGACAAACCCACCGCCATTGACGAATGGCTGAGTTTACACCCGATGGCACCTCATATTATGTTTCTTCGGTTAAACGCCACACCGGGCGAATTGCCGGTTACGCTTCGCTTTAAGGTAGATATGGAGACCACATACGGGATAGTCGTTTCGGACACTACAAAAGTGGTTACGTTAACCAATTAATGTGAATAATAGATGCAAAAATCGACATTGCTTTCACGCTTGACATTCTTTCCTGCTACGTTGTGGGTTTTGGTCGTCGTATTCGTTTTTTCGTCCTGTGTAACCGACATCAACTACGCCGAGCAATCTACAAGCATACCTGTTCTCAATTGCGTACTGACCAACGACACAGTGCAACGGCTAAGCCTTACGCGTAGCGTGCGGATGAACGACAGCTACTTTTTCAAAGAAATAAAGGATGCGAAAATTATTCTGTATCAAGACGATGTCGAAATAGGCACTTTTATGCGGGTAGGCTACGACAACTGGCAGCTGGCACACACACCACAATCGGGCAAAACGTATCGTATAAAGGCAACACTCTCCGAAGGGCAGGTTCTATCAGCGGAAACGGTCATGCCCAAAAGACTGCAACTGCAACTCAACCAAAGCGTTGACAAGTCTTTTTCTAAAAATTTCATTCAAAAGTCATTCGGATCGCCATGTTGGATTACAATCATTACTTCGGACAGTATCATAAAGCCGGCTTCGCGCCCTACGGCTAAAGATCGGGGAGAAGAAAACATCGGAACCGATCATCCGTTAGCCGACTATTTTAATCAGCAAGGAAACATGTCGGAAACCATTTCGCAGGCAAATACACCCCGCTTCGAATACTATATCCGGCTAAAAGCGGATTCTATTTCCGGTGCTGTTCCTTTTAAACTTCAAGCCCGATTCGTAGATCACGTCTATGTTTGTTTTCGTACCGCGTCAGCCGAATACGACCGGTACCTGAAAACAAGCATGCAAAAAATAATCATGCGTCTGGACACATCAGACCCGGGTATCTGGTTTGATGAAACGGTCGTATATTCCAATGTCAACAACGGTACGGGTATTTTTGCCGCGTATAATGACCTTTATTTCAGATACAATGGCGATTTTGGATTTTAAGATAAAATACTATTATCTACTTGCCGGCTTATTATTGAGCAACGTATGTGCGGGGCAATCGTCGAAAAACACTGCCGAGCAAACGTCTGACACTTCCACACTCCATCGGGTAGAATTAAAAGACATAACCGTTACCGCCAAGTACCTGACAAGCCGCAACAATGCCTACCAATACCTGCCCCAAAGTGCCAAACCATTAGTTACCGTACTGGGCGGAACGGACGTTGTCCGCTACATCGGTACGTTGCCCGGCGTATCGCAGGGGATGGAAGGCGGTATGGGCTTTTTTGTCCGTGGGGGCAATAGCGCCAATAACCGCATCGAATTGGACGGCGTACCGGTGTACGGGAGTACACACTTGTTTGGCTTGTTTTCTACTTTTCATGCCGACATCGTACAATCCACAAATTTTCGAACCGGAAGTATTTCCGCTTCGACAGGCGATTTTTTGTCTTCTATCACGCAAATTAAAAGCATGGATCCCGACACAGCAAAAATTCACGGTTCGTTTACTATCTCGCCTTTTCTGATTGGACTATCCGCTAACGGTCGTATCAATAAGAAAATCAGCTACGTAGGATCAGGACGGTTATCACTGCTCAGACCGGAATATATGATTCTCAAATGGATAGCTAAACCGGAAACAGACGTAAATCCGCAAATAGCAGACCTGTTTCTGAAAATAAATTACGAAGTAAACCCAAAGCACCTGTTAAGTGCGAGTGGTTATTTCAGCAACGATTATTTTAGCTTTACTCCCCCCGACGCAAAGATCGGGATGAACTGGGGAAATCGATTTGCCCGTCTCGGTTGGGATTGGATTGTGTCCGATCATACAAAATTACAAACATTGGGATATTACAACCATTTTTTCTCCGGACAATTGCAACGGATTCTCGAAAACAGCGAGCCACACGAATTGGTGTCGGAACTACGGGTACGAAGCACTTTATCCGAACAGGTAGTACAAACAACGCTGATTCATGAGCGGGAATTGTGGAGTTTACAAGTCGGATTGCTCTACAAAGGCAGACAGTTTCAACCGGCTTCACAAAAGATACTTACCGGCAAAGATACAGTTGCCAACTTGAACAATCCGCTCGCGTCTAACTCGGTCGTACTGTTCACGGAAGGCGCGTATAAATTCAACAAACTACTCGCCACCGTAGGCGTTCGGGCAAATCTTTACAACTCGAATAAGCTGACTAAGCTATTAATGGATGCCCGGTTTAATGCGAACTATGCCCTTTCTACCAACAGTGGATTTGAATTCAGCTATGATTTATTGTCGCAGACACACCATGCGGTAGAAGGTTTGCCCATGGGCTGGTCGCTTGACTTATTGGTTCCCTCCGATTCGGTCTTTTTACCGGAAATCGCCCACCAATTCTATACAGGCGGCTATTGGGGCAACGACACGTATTCATTGTCCGGCGGTGCCTATCTTAAACGGATGAACAATCTGATCAGCTATAAAAATTCGACGAATTTATTCGGAGAGCAGAGCGAAAACTGGCAGGAAGAAATTGCAGTCGGCACGGGGCTAAGTTACGGCATAGAACTTCGCGCTGAGCGAAAGAGCGAGAAATGGAACGCTACATTGTCATACACCTTGTCAAAGACAACCCGTAGGTATGCCGAGTTGAATGCGGGGATGGTATTTCCGGCCAAATTTGATCGCAGACATATTCTGAACTTGAACACGCAGGTTATTACCCGAAAATTGAAAACCAAGGGGCAAAATCTGAATCTGGCGCTATCGTACAGCTCCGGTCACAACGCTACCGTTCCCATCGGGATGTACAAAGGCGAACAGCCCCCGTTTTGGGATATACATGGCGGTTATAAAAACTGGCTGACAAACGAAAACGTTTATGGGCGCGAACTAATGTCGGGTGTAAATGAGTTTAAGCTTCCCGCTTATTTCAGAATCGATATTGGATACGCTTTTGTAAAGAAACGGAAGAAAACGACCAGAGAGCTAACTCTCGGAGTTTATAATATACTCAACCGGAAGAATCCGTATTTGATGTTTTACCAAGATGACCGGTGGCAACAACTGAGTATCTTACCCATCATACCTTCCATTCAGTGGAGCATAACATTTTAGTGCAAAGAACTGTACACTCAAATACCACTGTTGCGTTCGAGATACAACATTCTTGACAAAATCTTGTAACCGACACGTAAATTATCCGGTACTACATAGACTGTTCTCGAAGTTTCATGATGAGTTGCCTGAAAATTTGAATTAGCCAACCCGTGAATACCGGCACATTTTTCTACCGAATATTGACTTTTCTGCGTATCTTTGTCAGTTAACACGAATACTACTACGCCAGCTGTGTATTCGTCAAATTTCAAAAAGGAATAGTTTCTACATGCAATCTACATCTCGTCAACCAATTCACGGAGATGTGCGTTTTGAATCTTCTTTTCACGAGAATGAGACGCAACTCTCCACCCACAATCTTACTATCGGCTATGGCAAGAAACAGCGTCAGACGGTTGTTCAAAGCAGATTAACCCATGAATTGAACTCCGGAGAACTGGTATGCCTAATTGGTCCAAATGGAAGCGGAAAATCGACCCTGATGAAAACGCTGGCAGGCTTACTGAAACCGATAGAAGGAGAAGTGCGGATTGTAGGGAAGCATATTTTATCCTATTCTCGGCATGAAATAGCCGAACTTGTCGCGCTTGTTTTAACTGACAGAGTAGATATTGAGAACGCGACTGTATGGGATGTTGTCGCGCTCGGGCAACAACCATATACACACTGGCTGGGCGGATTGACCACTGAAGGTCATGAAAAAATAGAAGAAGCCATTCGTTTGGTGCATTTGGAACATAAAGCGAAGAACTACTTGAACGAACTATCGGATGGAGAAAGGCAACGCGTGATGATTGCCAAAGCCTTGGCGCAAGATACACCAATCATACTGTTAGACGAACCTACTGCCCATTTGGATTTGCCAAATCGGGTAGAAATCATGCTTTTACTTCATCGCTTGGCGCAAAAAACCCGTAAAGCTATTTTACTCTCTACCCACGAGTTGGATTTGGCATTGCAGGCTGCCGACCGCATCTGGCTGATGAATGATAAGAAAAGAATGATCAGTGGTGTTCCGGAAGATTTGGTTTTAAACGGCACATTTAATGATGTATTTCAAAATGACGCTTACTTTTTCAATACCACCAACGGAAACTTTTCGATGAACTATCCGTTGACGAAAAAAGTAAGTGTATCCGGCGATAAAACCCGCATGTACTGGACACTCAGGGCTTTAGCCCGAAAGGGAATTGCCGTAGAGCCAAATGCTGGTATTTGTATTGAGATTACTGAAAAAGGATGGGTTGTAAATGGAAAAACACACCCTACCATAGAAAATCTGCTTGAGACTTTGTGAACCTAACAAGAGTACCGTGAATGTTTGTGTAATATTTTGTTAAAAAAGAAACGATAAAAAACATTTATTCTTCCTTAAGAATTATCTTTGTAATAGAAGAAAATAACCTGTTTGTGAGAAAAATAATTACTACTACATTGTTGATTTCGCTTGTCTGCTTCGGGTGTAAATCGAAATCGCTGATACAAGCCAACACATCATCTTCCAAAGAAAAGACCGAATACGTACCCAATACGCTCACTTTTCAGGATTCGTTAATTAACTACGGAAAAAAATATTTGAAAGTGCCTTACCGCTACGGTGGCACAACTGCCAAGGGTTTTGACTGTTCCGGATTTACATCACATGTTTATCGAAACTTTGGATACAATCTGCAACGTGCGTCGAAAGATCAAGCGCAACAGTTTCCTTCGGTAAAAAAAAAGGACTTGCAAACCGGAGATTTGGTGTTTTTTGAAGGAAGACGGCACAACGGAAACGTAGGGCACGTAGGCATTGTAACTGAGACCAAGTCCAACGGGCAGTTTCGTTTTATACACGCTTCTGTCCGGCAAGGAGTAACGGTATCTTCGTCCACCGAAGCCTACTATGCTTCGCGGTATTTGAAAGCCGGACGTGTAAAGGATAATGCAAGTGCGACACTATTCGCGTCAAATGTAGCCAAAAACACATCGTCTCTTGTAAACGCCAACAAAACTACCACAAACCAAAATATTTCCGACAACCTATATCATACCGTTGCGAAAGGCGACAATCTATCTTCCATCTCCAAAAAATACGACGTACCAATTTCTACTATTCAACAGTTGAATAACCTTACATCCAAACGGATAAAACGTGGACAAAAGCTGTTGATTGCGCAAGCGGTACATATTCCAGAAATGGCTATCGCGAAAGCAAATGCGGTGGATGTTTCTTCTTCCGCGACTTCCAAAGTGGTAACGAATCTCAAGGTAAATACCGATTTCTCAACTTCTCAAAAATCGAAAATTGAGACATCAGATCTGAAATCCCCAAATTTCAGTATCAACCCGAATCGTAGTTATTCGGCACAAACGAAAACGATAGAACCGACCATCCAATCGACTTCTACCGAAATGAAGTTCACACACAAAGTGAAATCAGGCGAATCTCTGTATGCCATAGCCCGAAAATACAATATGACGGTAGATAAACTCAAGGCAGTAAACAACCTGTCGTCTAATTCGATAAGCGCGGGGAAGACGTTGCGAGTAGAATCTTCCAATGTTGTCAATCAGTCCGAAGTTTCGTCCAACAACGCGACAAAACCTTCCGAAACTCTTTATCATACCGTAAAACAAGGGGATACACTCTATTCGATTGCCCGCTTGTACGGCTGTACGGTAAATAACTTACGCGAACTAAATCCGGAATTAAGTAATACCATAAATATTGGCGATAGAGTCAAGGTAAAAAATCAATGATTTTACCACTCCAATATGCAAGACACAGATAGCTGAAATGGAAAAATTCGACTCTCCTAATCCAACTCATTCTTCCAATGGTGGACAAGGCATCAAACTTAGAGCAATCGCGGCTTGTGTCCTTTGGGGTTCCGCGTTCGCGGCAGCCAAAATAGGATTACAATACGCGGAACCGATATTCCTTTCCGGCATCCGATTTACGCTTGCCGGACTGATGTTGGTACCGCTAATGCTAATTCGGAAAATAGACTTCCTCTCCGAAATAAAAAAACATTGGAAGTTCATGCTCGCTTTCGCTTTCGTACAGACATTCTTGCAGTATGGCTTGTTTTTCATCGGAATAGACAAAGTGCCGGGTGCCACTTCATCCATTATCGTGGGTTCCGGACCCCTTTTTATCGCGATTATGGCTCATTTTTCGTTTCGGGATGATAAAATGACGCTTCGAAAAATGATTGCGATCGCTCTGGGGCTTTCCGGAATTATTTTCATCAGCCTTGCCAAAGGTAAAATAGCGGCAGATAATCCCCAATTCTACACGGGTGTTGGCTTACTTTTGCTCAGTGTTCTTGTAGGTGGAACGACCAACATCATGGTTGCGAAGAAAAAAGATGAACACATCTCATCATTCGCGCTGACTTCTTTCTCCAATTTTGTAGGGGGGATCGGATTGGTAATTACGTCGTTCATTGTCGAAAAACCGACGTCTTTTTCATTCCCGCCGGAATTTTACGGCGCACTACTGTGGCTGGCGTTTATTTCGGCAGCCGGATTCTCGTTGTGGTTCGGATTGCTCAATCGTCCTGATGTCAAAGTCTCCGAACTCAATATCTGGAAATTCCTTATTCCTGTTACAGGCAGTATTTTGAGCTGGATTTTCGTAAAAGGCGAAAGTCCGGATGTGCCTTCAATTGTAGGAATTTTAGTGATTAGCATAGCGCTGTTGCTGGTTCAGGCACCTGACAAGTTTTTTCGGAAATTTGGTTTTCAGCCCAAGAAGTGATTTCCGGTACAACGTTTTTTACACATCCATCGGAAGAAAATTCAAAATTAAACTTATTTAACATCTCAAATGTCGCGTTTTGATGTCAGGAATCATCTTTATGTTAAAGTTGACTAACATAGGATGGATGACCCAAACAAAAGAATGTCGAACACAATCATTCAAGTAATATGATACGAAACATTATAAGTCTGATTTACTTATCTGTTTTTTTTTGATGGTTTCTTACGATGAAACAGCCATGTAAAAATAACTTTGACACACAATGGGATGACTAATGGCGTGTTCCATGTGTCCTTAATGTAAAAGAATAAATTTTAAACACATGAAAAGTAACGTCCCTACAAAATACCATGTCTTTATGGACAAAATAAACGAAAAGATTACGCAATTACAATAAAATACATCTTCCGCCAAAAAGATTGGCGCAATAGCCGTTAAAGTTTGAATACGACGTTTTGTAATTTCTATTCCGCTTTTGCACTAAGTTTTCGACCGATATTTTAATTTCAAAAAAAGAAATTCATCATGAAAAAATTAGCCTTAAAAACTTACGGAAAAATTCTCGCTTTCGTTCTTTCATTATTTGGGTTGCATAGTTGTGATATTGTAGAACCCAGAGTTGAATACGGCACACCTTCCGCCGATTACATCGTGAAAGGTAAAATAACATCCGTAGACACCAAGAAACCGATAAAAGGAATTCGGGTCATTACACCTTATGATATGTATAAAGATCAAGCAGATACAGTGCTGACAAACGAATCCGGTGAATATGAAGTAAAAAAGAGCAGGGTTTTCCCTTATAAGTATGGGAAGATGAAAATTTATGCCGAAGATCCAGACGGCGAATCCAACGACGGTACATTCAATCCGGACAGCCTTGAAGTAACTTTCACTAAAAATGACCTGATTAAAAAAGGGAGTGGAAATTGGTACGAAGGAACGTATCAAAAGACCGAGCAAAATATTTCATTAAGGAATCAACCCATCGCCGAGTATGGCGTAAGAGCGGCTGAATACAAAGAAAAGGATACTACTGCATCAGAAGAAAATAGAAAGAAATGAAAAAAAATTGGAAAGGCTTTTTACTAAAAGGCGTTTGCCTGTCTTCCGTTGCATTCGTTTTTCAGGCTTGTTACGGTACACCGCAAGACTTTGGGATGGATATGCTTGTCTGCGGCAGGGTCAATTCAAAAAATACCGGTTTGCCCATAAAAGGGATAAAAGTTTCCGTTGAAAACACGCCACAATATACGCACACAGACGAAGCCGGAAATTTCTCGTTTTACACCGAAAAATTGGACGGAGCCAAAATCCGGTTCGAAGACATCGATTCTACCGAAAACGGTCATTTTCTCAAAAAAGACACATTGCTTGCCAAAAGCGATCAAGAGATTTACCTGCAAATCGAACTCGAAGAAGACAAATGAGCTATTCGTTGGACAAACTCTTTTTTAACTCTTTCAAAGTGAACGAGACATCGGTTCACGAACTGAACTACCTGTTCTGGGAATGTACAACCCGTTGCAATCTCAGTTGCAGGCATTGTGGTAGCGACTGTTTTAAAGAAAGTAAATACAAAGATATGCCCTTGAATGACTTCCTTTCCGCACTTGACACAATCGATAGCGTGCCGAAGAATCTCATGGTCGTGTTGACGGGTGGAGAACCGCTCTTGAGAAAAGACATTGAACTTTGCGGACGGGAAATTCGAAAACGGGGTATGCGATGGAGTATGGTTTCCAACGGATATTTGTACAACGAGAAGAAACACATTTCGTTACTAAATGCCGGATTAGGCGCGCTGACGATCAGTCTTGACGGACTTAGGTCTTCTCATAACTGGCTAAGAAACAATGAAAAAAGTTTTGACCGAGTCGATATGGCGATAGCATTGGCGGCAAGTTCTTCCCGGCTTAATTTTGATGTGGTAACTTGTGTCAACAAAAAAAATATCGCCGAATTAGAAGCAATAAAAACCTATCTTATCGGAAAAGGGGTAAAAGCATGGCGACTTTTTACCATTATCCCTATCGGAAGGGCAAAAGATGACGCAGATATGTTTTTGAACGATCAGGAAATGACCGACTTAATGGACTTCATATCCCACTCGCGGCGTGAAAAAGAGATTGACGTAAAATTCAGTTGCGAAGGGTACGTAGGTAAATACGAGTGGAAAGTCCGGGACTGTGGATTTTTTTGTCGGGCGGGGATTAATATTGGCTCCGTGTTGATAGACGGTTCCATATCCGCTTGCCCGAATATCGACAGAAGCTTCGCGCAGGGGAATATCTACAGCGATAATTTTTACGACGTGTGGAATACAAGGTATCAACCGTTTCGAAATAGGAATTGGATGAAAACGGGACAATGCGCGAAATGCAAGGAGTACTCGAAATGTCAAGGGAACGGATTCCACTATTGGCACGGGGATAAAAGCAACGTTTTGGTCTGCCACAACGAGAAACTGAAAACAGTGAATTACTAAATAGTTATTCGGTATCGTTTTTTCGGCATATCATTTGTCCATATTTCATTGAAAAAAGAGATTAGCTCATGAAGAAAAAAGCATTGAAATTATACGACAAACTACTTATCGGTTTTATGACCTTAATTGCGGGAGCTCTCGGGTTTAACGCCTGTAACACGCAAAAAAACATTGACACGCAAAAAAAAATATCTGACAACAAGGAAACGGAACAGGTAAAGAAAAGTGATACCATCCCCGTTTTCAAAAATCCGCGATTTGACGACGGAAAGTTCAAAGCGATGTATGGTGTTCGCCAAGACAGCTATAAGGAATAGACAATCCGCTTATAAACCTTGCCTCTTGTAAACAAAAGAAAAACCATGGATTTAAAGAAGAAACTCACACTCTCACTCTACCAACAGCACAAAAACACGCAAACCAAACTCCACGAATTAACGTATTTGTTTTGGGAATGCACCTTGCGTTGCAATTTTGGCTGTCTGCATTGCGGAAGCGACTGTGCGAAAGAAGCGGATGTGCCCGATATGCCGATGAAAGATTTCCTGCGCGTGCTGGATAACATAGCGCCACATGTGAACACGAAAAAAACGATGATTGTAATTACCGGTGGCGAACCAACCATACGAAAAGACTTGGAGATTTGTGGAAGAGAAATTTACAACCGGAAATTTCCTTGGGGCATGGTTACTAACGGCTACGGACTATCTGCCGGCAGACTTTCTGCACTTCTGGATGCCGGAATGCGCTCTGTAACGATAAGTTTAGATGGACACGATGCTGAAACGCATGATTGGTTTCGTGGCAAAACAGGTTCGTTTGACCGAGCGGTAAGCGCGATTGCGAATGTGGTTCAAACCCCGGACTTGGTGTATGATGTGGTTACATGTGTGAACAAAAAGACTATTTACAATCTCGAAAAAATAAAAAACTTACTTGTCTCAATCGGTGTTACACATTGGCGTCTGTTTACGGTTTTTGCCAAAGGAAGAGCAAAAGACAATCCTTTCTTTAAACTCTCGACCGAAGAATTTGTACTAATGATGGATTTCATCAAAGCAACCCGTAAGGAAGGTAAAATCAACGCGTCATACGGATGTGAAGGCTACCTGCGTGATTACGAAATGGAAGTGCGCGACGAACCCTATTTCTGCCAAGCAGGTGTTCATATCGGCTCGGTCTTGGCTAACGGCGATATAAGTGCCTGTCCGAG
>JBKEBE010000085.1:0-26161 GCA_047973025.1 Paludibacteraceae bacterium | reverse complement strand
TGGTTCCGGTTACGGTAGAACGTACCAGCGTATTGCTGTAAGCCGCTGTTCGGTTGGAGATACCATCGCGTACCAAACTGAAATTATCCTGAGCAGACTTTAGTTCTTCTTTATTATTCTTCATTTGTAAGGTAGATTTTTCAAATTCTTCTTTTGATATTACCTTTTTTTCAAACAGTTCTTTATCTCGGTTGTAAACCGTAAGTGATTGGTCGAAATTGAGTTGTGCCAATTCTACGCGAGATTCGGCGGAATTTAGATTGACCAGCTCGGGGACAACTTTGATTTTGGCAATCACATCGCCTGCTTGTACTTTATCGCCTGCTTCCTTATATACATGGGTAATGATTCCGGACATTTGTGGTTTGATGAGAATTTCGTTTCTCGGTTCTACTTTTCCGGTCGCTACGGTTCGTTTCTCGATATTCCCCGTTTTTACTGCTTCAATTTGATATACCGTTACTTTTGGTTTGGATTTTTGATAAAGAAAAACGAGTGTGAAAATAAACACCAAGCCCAATACAACCCATAGTGCAATTTTAAAAATCTTTTTCATGTGTGTCAAATTATTTTTAATGAATTAATTTTCGTCTCTGATGGCTTCAATCGCCTTTATGTCGATGGCTCGCTTGGCTGGAATAAGTCCTGCCAGACAGCCGATGATTAGGATGACCGCTAACCCGCCGATGGCTATGCCGAAATTGATTTGCGGTTCTTGAAGGAAAAATTCGGTATCGCGTGTTACTATTTCTACGATTTGAAGCAATCCGACACCGAGTAAGAGTCCCAAAATACCGGCAATCAAGGTCAAAATCACGCTTTCGGTCATGATTTGGCTCATGATATTCCCCGGTGTCGCTCCCAATGCCCTTTTGATGCCGATCTCCTTGGTGCGCTCTTTTACGGTAACCAGCATGATGTTGCTTACCCCGATTCCACCGGCTGCCATGGTACCCAATCCCACAATCCAGATTAACATGCTGATTCCGATTCCTAAGTATAAAAACATCGTGAACATGTCTTCCAAATTCATGGACCAAACGCCCGTTTTATCGGTTGGCGAAATATCGTGGATTTTTTTCAACTCGTCTTTTACTGCCGTTTCCACTTGGCTGACTTTTATTCCCGGATCGGCTGTGATTGCTAAGAGATGTACTTTGTTTCCTTGATTGAATGCTTGCTGCATGGTTGTAAATGGAAGGATGACTGTTTCTTCAGCATTTCCCCCGATGTTGATATTGGATGAATTTCCGGAGACGCCGACGACGTGAAAATACATCCCGTTCAATTGAATCATTTTCCCGATTGGATTTTCGCCTTTATTGAACAGCACTTCATAAACGCGTTTCCCGATTACACACACCTTGCGGTTTTCAGCCACGTCTATTTCGTTGATGAATCTACCGTGAGTTAGTGTGCTTCGGTCAATTTCATTGTAGTTCGGATAAACACCTTTCGAGTTGAAAGAACCTGACTTTTCGCCACGAGTAACGTTTCTTTCTGTGGATCGACCGCCAAACAAAACCGGCGAAAGATGTTGAATCTCGGGTATTTTTTGCTCTAAAATCGGAATATCGGTATTGACAATAGTCCATTTTCTCCCTTTTTTAAAGCCTTTGTAAGGTTCTGAAGTCGTTTCGTCGCTTACGAAACAGGAATTTGTCGCGAATCCTTCAATCTCTTCTTGCATTCCTTTTTGAAGGGAATCTCCTGCGCCAACCATTACCACAAGCATAAACATTCCCCAGAAAACGCCAAACGCAGTCAGTACGCTTCGGGATTTGTTGTGCGTAATTGCCTGCCAAATTTCCTGCCAGCGATCCACATCGAAGATTCCACGTAACCAAGCAAGCAGGGTATTCCAAAAACCTGTTTCTTGATTCATGTTCGTATCTTTTGTTGATTTTATCATTCTGAACGTTGTCTTATTTTGTCAAATTTGTCTTACTTACTCTTCTCGCATCGCTTCAATCGGCTTGATGCGGGTAGCTCTGCGAGCCGGCATGTAACCGGCTATAATACCGGAAATGATGAGTACAATCGTGGAAAAAACGACGTAACTTAACTGAACGGTCGGGTTTTTAAATATTGACATGTTATCGGCGGGCGAATCCCCACTGCCTGCTACCGCCGCGCCTTGCTCCATGATGTAATTAACAACTTCAGTCAATCCGACTCCTAAAACCATTCCGATGTAACCGAAAAGTGCCGTGATGACGATGGATTCGATGACAATCGAGCGAAGTATTGACGCGGGTGGTGCTCCAATCGCCTTTTTGATGCCGATTTCACGTGTGCGCTCCTTTACCGAGACCAACATAATATTGCTAACTCCGACAATGCCGGCAATCAGCGTAAAAATTCCGACGATGGTAACAAACAGGTTCAGTCCGTTGAAAATTTTCATCGTTTGCAGGTAGTTTTCTTGCGAATTGCTTATCCAAAGCGCTTCGCTATCTTCCGGATCGAAAAGCATCGTTCGAGACATGTTTTTAGTCAATCGTTCGTTAAATTTTTCGTTTTCGGCGGTGGTTTCCAGTGTTTTTGCTTTTGTGGTAAAAGCAATCGAACGGAATTTTTTATCCGGATTGTAAATCGACTGTGCCGTGGAAAACGGAATAAACGCTTGCGAACCGCCCCAACCTTCTTTTTTGGTATTTATGCCCACGACTTTGAACATGATAGAACCAACCTTCACATATTCTCCGAGCGATTTTCCATTTTTGAAAAGCGTTTCCGCAATTTTTTTGTCGATTACGATGATTTTGTCCCTGTTTTTTACGTCCAGGTCGTTGATAAACCGTCCGTTTCCGGGTAAAAATTCCAAATCGAAGACTTTTTTATAAGCCGGATGAACGCCTACAACCGAATAGTCTCCATATTCATTTTTATATGTGATAGTGGATGAGCGATTTATGATTCCGGTTTCATCGTCTTTTTCAGGGATATATTCATCAACGCTTTTCAATTCTTTTTCTGTAAATTTCAAATCCCGTTTTGTCTTCAGTCCTTTGAAAGGTTTTGAAGTCGTTCCGGGCCACATCTGAATGGTGTTTATCGCTCGACGTCCAAAGTTGGAAGTTACTCCGTTTTGGAGTCCGTTTCCGGCACCAAGTAAAATGATAAGGATAAAAATTCCCCACGAAACGGAAAGCCCTGTAAGCGCCGTTCGTAACTTATTGTGTTTCAATGTGGCGAAAATCTCGTGAAAAACTTCTGCTAAACGACTCAAAACAAATGGATTCGATCGTGTTGATTTGCTTGTTTTATGTTTGATTGTGTCTTCCATTTTTTTACGTGAAAATGGGTTGAATAAATTACAGGGTAAGCTGTGGTATCCGATTTTCGATTTGGTCTTCAATCATTCCGTCTTTTATGCGGATGATTCGGTCGGTCGTATCGGCTACGGACTGTTCGTGAGTTACAATGATGGTGGTAATGCCGGATTGATTCAGGTTTTTTAGTACATCCATTACTTCCACAGTCGTTTTACTGTCCAGCGCTCCGGTAGGTTCGTCGGCAAGGAGAACTTTGGGCTGTGAGATTATCGCTCGGGCGATAGCCACACGCTGTTTTTGTCCGCCCGACATTTCACTCGGATAGTGTGTAGCCCAATCCTTCAGACCCATCATGTCCAAGTATTCGAGTGCGATGGCGTTTCTTTTTTTTCGACTGATGTTTTTGTAATATAACGGCAGGGCGACATTCTCCATCGCGTTTTTATAGTTTATCAGGTTGAACGATTGGAATACAAATCCAATCAATTCGTTGCGATAGAACGCGGCTTGCTTTTCGGATAAATTTTTTATCAAAATATCATTGAGCAGGTATTCGCCGGTATCATACGAATCAAGTATGCCGACAATATTCAGTAAAGTTGATTTGCCGGAGCCGGACGATCCCATGATAGAGACGTACTCGCCCTTGTTGATAGTCAGGTCGATACCTTTCAGCACGTGGAGCGATGTGGCTTCAGTGTAGTATGTTTTGTTGATGTTGGTGAGTTGAATCATTAAAAATGAACTGTTTGAGTTAAAATTACCGGATTTGTTTGACTTGTTTTTCGATCGGGTTTAATCCGTTTTGAAAAATTTGATGCTTAACGGATAGTTCCAAACTACCCCATCGTTGGCTTTCAAAGCACCGATAATGGTAAAAATAATATCCATAATGCCGATGGCGATTATCGGGATTCCGGCTAAAATAGCTCCACCAATGATTCCTCCAATGGGTCCGAAAAGTTCAGATTCGTGCGTATATGTGTCGGCAATACTTGCCAGGGAGAAAATAGACGCCTTCTACGGCAAGGAAAACGGCAATAATCGCTGCGATATACATAAACGAGCTTATCATCCAATTGAAAACAATTTTTCCGTTTTTGTCGATACATTTACTCTCGTTTCTACGCATTCCCCACATGATGACGGGCGACAAAAAGCCCAATCCGGGTAATATATAACCCGCGAAACGGGATAAGTGCATCAGGGAACTGTAGGTTTGCACTTGTTTATCGGTTACTACCGAATGACTGTCTTTGTTTAAGATTTTTTCCCTTTCGGCTTTGTACTCTTCTTCAGTAATGATTCCTTTTTGATAGAGGTCATTTAGTTTCTCTAAATTTTGATATTTATCTTCCATAGTTAACCGTTTTTAAAAAATTATAGTTCTTTGTACAGCACAAAAGTAAATAAACAAATAATACCATGCAATACAAAGTACCTTGCATTTGTTTGATTTTTTATACCAAAATAAATAAAGCACTATAAAACAGCTAATTAAAATTTCACAACATACCGATATTAACATAACTTAACTTATAATCGAAGAATAATTTGTACCATTCGTTGAAATAACGGGAACCTGAACGTGAAAAATGGTGCATTTGCCCTATTGTCCAAAATTGCCCTGGCGCGTAATATTGTATTCTCTATCAATTGAACCGGCAAAGTACAAAATGATATTAATTATTGCAACGTATTTTTTATGTATCTGTGTGTTGTGTATGCACGGAGTCTTGGAAAATTTTTTCTCAAAGAGTAAAGAATGAGTTATAGTCTCGAAAAAAGAAAATTTGGAAAAAATATTTACGTTACCTATTTTTCAACTTACTAAAATAATAAACAGATGAACAGAAAACTTACACTCTTAACAATAACCATTGTCAGCATTAGTGTCAATATTAATGCTATGACTCAATCGGACACCATTACTTATTGGGATTACACATCCAGAGTATTTCATGGTACTACCAATGAGGTATGTGGCATACAAGCCGACACCAAAGGCAATGTGTATTACTCGGGCTACGGATATGAAATTGGTTCTGCAAAAAAACACGCATTTATAGCCGGCAAAATGAATGATACACTTGCCTACGTGTGGAAAAAAGAATATTTTGATACACCTACCGGAGGAGTTCATCAAGTGTTAGTAGATTCAAGTAGCGTTTATATTGTCGGTCAATTTATCAATTCACTAACTTTCCCTCCCAATACTTTTACAACTGCGTCAAGCAATAACTCCGAAACCTTTTTTATTTGTCTGGATGCAAATAACGGGAATCTAAAATGGTCAAGAAATTTGGGAAGAATTGAAGGAACAACACTTTTTTTCGATGGGAATAGCGATCTGGTATTGGCATACGCCGCTGTTAATGGAGATCAAATATACGATGGAGTTACGTTGCAAACCTTGAATATATCCGGCACTTTTTCTCGAGGGTACGCATATCTTACACTCAACAAGGCGGATGGAACCGTAAAAAACTATAGTTTCGGAATCAACAACATTCTTTCCAGCCAAACCGTAAATCAATTGGTAAATCGTGAAATCAAAAGTTTTGTATCCGTAACAACGTACGTCGGTTGGACTCCTAAACAAGCCTACAGGGTAAGAACGTTAGATTTAAACACCAACACGGTTACCACTTCCACAGAAAGCATTGAAATAAAAAGTAAAAACACCTATTTTGACATCCTCAATACACTGTATCATCCCAAAGATAAATCGTGGACAGTTTTCTTAAAATACAACAATGACACTGAAATTTACATAGGAAACGATACGGTAAAAAGACCTACGATAGGGCAAGTTTACAAATTCAACGTAGCCGTACGATTAGACTCCACGCTGAAAATGATCAATCATCTAAACTACAACAACACCTTGGATTACAGCTATCAAATAGCGCAAGACAGCACGTTGGCATTCTCTTTTGGAGCAGATGGAGACGGATATGTAGAACGAAACGGGATAATGGATACTATCGCATTCAAAGGCGGCGTTTCACAATATCAAAAAGGATACTTTGTGGCAAAAACCGATTTGAATTTTGATAACATTACCTTCAATCGCTATTCGGTGTATGATGACACAGCCGGATGGCAAACCGGCATAATATTCAAGGGACTTGATATCGACAGCTTGGGAAACATCTATGCCGCTGCCTTTCACGAAAACAACATTGTGGCACTGCCTGATACGATAAAAGCCTATAATAAGTCGTGGAGACATCTTTCAATCATCTCAAAATCTGGCAATAAAAAAGGTCAACACACATCCGTTCGGGAGAACAGGCTAAACGGCAATAATTTGTCTATATCTACCTATCCGAACCCCACAGATGGGACGTTCTATATCAAAGGATTAGAAGCCAATGCGAGAGCCAATGTGGAAGTTATGGATATTCAAGGGAGATTGATTTATCGAGTTTTGGATTATGCGACCGACACTCCGGTAACCCTCACGCTGAAAGAGGGTATCTACTTCTTGAGAGTAAATACCAATGGCAGAACTATGACAAGCAAATTTGTTGTCCGGTAATATTTTTTTCGATTAGAAAAATAATTCTTTTTCACTACCAAACTAATCTAAAATCGACTAATGTATGAAAAAAACGATATTTTTCTTGGTATTATTGCTATCAAGCAGTTTTGCTTTTTCTCAGACTCAAAAAGGCAACGACATAGACGGCGAAGCAACCGGCGACAAGTCAGGCTCTTCGGTAAGTATGCCCGATGCCAATACAGTAGCGATAGGTGCTCCCGAAAACAATGCAAATGGAGAAAGTTCCGGTCAAGTTAGAGTGTATGCTTGGTCAGGCTCAGCTTGGACACAAAAAGGGGTAGACTTTGACGGAGAGGCTGCCGGCGACTTATTCGGTGGCACAGTTTCAATGCCTGATGCGAACACACTTGCCATAGGTGCTCCGCAAAACGATAATGGAGATACCGATGCCGGACAAGTGAAAATATTCCAATGGGACGGTACAAGCTGGATTCAGAAAGGAAGTACGTTACAAGGTAGTGTAACACCCGGCTTTTTTGGCGGTATGTTTGGAACTTCGGTTAGTATGCCCAATGCCAATACAGTGGGTGTAGGAGCTTCTTGGTTTGATACTGTAGGGCTGTTTTCGGGGCAGGTTAAGGTTTTCGACCGGGGCGGAACCGATTGGGTGGCAAGGGGTTTACCGATAACCGGTTCGATGTTTAGCTATACCGGCGGTATAGTGAAAATGCCTTCCGAAAATGTGATAGGAGTTGTAACGCAGGGAAGCACCACAGGGAACGTAGGTATGGTTCGGGTTTTTGAATGGAACGGTACAACTTGGGCAATAAAGGGAGCACCAATATCTGGAGAAAACGCGGGCGATTACTCGGGAAATTCGATGGATATGCCGGATGAGAATACCATTGCCATTGGAGCAAAGGACAACGACGGTAGTTTCGCACAAGCCGGACATGTACGTATATTTGAATGGGATGGCACAAACTGGGTGCAAACAGGCGTTAGTATAGATGGCGAAGCAATTCAAGTTCAGTCGGGACATTCCGTTTCAATGCCGGATGCCAATACTGTAGCCATTGGAGCTATTCAGAACGATGCCGTTGAAGGAGACTCATTTAAGAACGAAGCCGGACACGTGAGAATTTACGAAATGGGAGCAACGGGAGTTACGGAGAATCGATTCAGTAAAAATTTGATTCATGTATATCCGAATCCGACAAAAGGTAATTTTCAGGTTGAATTTGCGAAGGACATAAAACTTAACAACAGAACCATCATTCTTCGAAATGTATTTGGACAAGAGATGTGGAAGGTAACAAACGTTTCAAATTATCACATTGAATTAAAAATTAATTCTCAACCGGGTATTTATTTTTTAGAAATATCGGAACAAAATCACACATCTATAACTAAGGTAATCAATGAGTAACGTTTAGTGTTGAAAACGTGCCTTGACAATCTGTCAATGATAGAGAAATAAGTAATGTCTTGTTGTTTATAAGTTTTGTTTGTTTACCTAAAAACGCATATTCTTGCAAAAGATGAAACTTATTTTCTTCAAACACGTCATTCATTCTCGGTAGTTGTCTTTTCTTTGTAACACAAGGGGCTACGTCAATGTCTTTCTCACGAACATAGACAATCTGGTAATAATCCATCTCGGACAAAATAGTTTTTTTTGTTTGAAACCTTTGTGGAGCACTCCGGTAACTTATTTTTATATAGAATAATGTGTTTAGGCATTTAGAGTTGGCTGTTGTTAGATAGCTTATGTTACTACGAAAAAAAGAATAGGAGATTATAGTATCATGATAGCCCTTGCATGCCTATTTATCCTAATCATTTATCTGCTGTGGATACTGATAAAGGTACTTCGATGCTATTTCAACGTGAACAACCACATGTCTGATACCGATTTTTACGAAAATATTGTAACGACTGCTCAAAAACGTTTTGAGAAAAATGCTGTGGATTACGCAAAGCTAAATGACGAAATAAGTACTGTCCTTGAAGAAAAACAAAAGCAATTGGAAGAAAAATTACGCAACAACATCAATGCCTCAGGAACTCATTCCATTTGCAACAAGCAACTTACAGATCATCTACACAATTTATTACGCTCAGATTTAGATCTGCTAAGATTACATTTATAACATTCGGAAAACTAAAAAAACACATTCAATTCAAACATTTTTCCACGAAAATTCATTTTAGTATAAAACGAAAGAACTTTACCAAAGAATATTCTATATACAGACAAATTTCTATGCATCGATTTTTTTATAGGAAAAAAACGGTTGGTAAATTCTATAACTTTTTATTCAATGAGATTTCGTCTTATCTTTTTATTCCTACTAACTATCCGGATTTCCGTACCCGCTCAGTTGCATTTGTCAAAAATTGACAGTTTACAGCACGTCATACAAACAAAATCCGACGACAAAAAATCCGCAACCTTAATCGCACTAAGTCATTTAACAGCTGCGACCAATTTAGATACAACGTTGGTGCTTCTAACACAATCTGTACAAGTAGCGCGTTCAAATGAGATGAAAGGTAAAGCCCATTTTGAAAAAGCCTTATTTTACCGTTTTTTGCAGAAGGACACCGAACAGTCTTTGCATTTGGATACGGCTTTTCAATTGTTATACGGTGCCAATGACACCATTGCCGGGAATGTGTTGCACCTTAAAAATATTCTTCTCGGCAACAAGGGGCAATACCAAAAAGCACTACAAGTAGGTTATCGCGAATTGGCTATATTTAGAAAACTTTCGGTCAAGGACAAAGAGCTGGATGCTATGCTTCAGATTGGCTATACCTACGACCGCATGGGCGATTATCACAAAGCAATCGAATGGTACCGGCGAGGTCTCAAACTGGAAGGGGTAAAAAACGAAGATTATATCGGACGCGCCTACGGTTTAATTGGCATTGCTTATGACGAACTGAAAGATTATGATAAGGCGGTGCTTTACAACCTTAAAGCGATTACCCGCTTTAAAAAGAAGCCCAATTCTATTTTTCTTCACACGTGGTATTCCAATTTAGGAAACACCTATACTAAATTGGGGAAATTAGACCTTGCCGAAAAATACACCCTGCTAGCATTAGAAGATAATAGTAGAAAACGCTATGTTACCATCATCAACCTTGGAAAAATTTATTTGGAAAAGGGAGAAATCAAGAAAGCCGAAACCGTTCTAAAAAAAGTCTTAGAAGATTTACAACAGACAGATCAACCCGTTTTTCTGTCGGAAGCGTATCTCCGCTTACACGAGTTGTATATAAAGGTCGGGGATTATAAAACATCTCTCGCTTATTTCGAGCAATACAACCAAAATGAGCAAAAACGGTTGTCAATCGAGAAAGCAAAACAAATCAACGAACTAACCATTCAATACGAAACTGCCGAAAAAGAAAAACAATTGTTAGAGCAAAATACTAAAATTGCATCCCATCAACTCGAATTAAAAAACAGGAATCTGTGGATATCCGGATTATCGTCATTAGTTATCATCATAGCCCTAATCGGGTTCCTATTGTACAAACAACAACTGCTGAAAAATAATCAACAACAGCAAGAGAGCGAAATGAAATTGGCTTTGGAAAAAATTGACGCACAAAACAAATTGCAAGAACAAAGAGTCAATATCTCCAGAGATTTACACGATAACATTGGTGCCCAACTAACCTTTATTATTTCAGCCATCGATACCATCAAATATTACGTTGCAGACAAGCAGAATCCACTAACCCAAAAATTAGACGATATTGCAATTTTTGCCAAAGAAACCATTCAAGAACTTAGAGACACCATCTGGGCAATGAATAAATCCGAAATAACCTTGCAGGATTTACTTACCCGAACGACCAACTTTATCGAGAAAGCCAGACAAGCAAACCCCGATATTCAAATATCCGTCGAGTCTGATGAGACGATTCGCGCGCATGTAAAATTTACGGGATTAAATGGATTAAATACATTTCGCATCATCCAAGAAGCGACTAACAACGCCCTTAAACACGCTGAAGCAGAAGACATCAACATCACTATTGGTAAAGAGCATAATTCCGTTCGATTCCGAATAGCGGATAACGGCATTGGTTTTTTGGAAAAAGATGAGCATCAAGGCAACGGATTGATGAATATGCGTAAAAGAGCGTCGGAATTAGGCAGTGAACTGCTATTAGAGTCCGCGTCGGGAAAAGGCACTACGGTAGAATTTGTCGCTGATACAATCTAAAATTTTTTTTGAACCCAAACAAATTAGCTTCTCAAGCAGATGAAAATACATACAGCCATTATAGAAGACAATTATTTCCTAATAAAAAGCGTGAAGGAAAAACTTTCTTTTTTTGATGATATAAACATCATCTTTACTGCCACCAATGGATTGGAATGTATGGACAAACTTGGCAGAAACCATCGGACAGACATCATCTTGATGGACATCGAAATGCCCAAACTAAACGGAATCGAAACTACCACGCGGGTCAAACAGAAATACCCGCAGATAAAAATTATTGTTCTTACCGTTTTTGATGATGACAAAAATATCTTCAACGCCATACAAGGCGGTGCAGACGGTTATCTGCTAAAAGACGCCTCTCCACAAGCACTCTACGATGCCATTGTCCAAACAATGAAAGGAGGCGCCGCTATGACGCCTTCCATTGCACTAAAAACACTAAACTTGCTACGTTCGCCACTAACTCCGGAAATCGACGACACCCAAACAAAAATACAATTTACCGACAGAGAAACCCAGGTACTCGAACAGTTATCTAAAGGACTTCCATATACCGCGATAGCCAAAATCTACAGCCCGAAGATACATCGAAAACATCTATCAAAAACTGCAAGTCCACTCCAAGACTGAAGCGAAAGCTATGGCTAAGAAAAAACGGATAATTTAATCTGACTGCTTATCTCCTTCGGTGAAGTTATTTTTTGTAATTATCGGAATATCAACGAATTGAAGTCTATGTGCGTATATCCAAATTCCTGATTATATGGCAGATACAGAACATCCTTGTTTAATGTGGATAAGCAGTTTAATCTGAATAAGCAGATTCAAGAAGTTGTTAAATCTCGAGATATTCAAGCATCTATTCTTTGTATCTGTATCAAAATCCAAAAAGGGAAATCGGACTCTTGAATTTATGTTCTGTAATCTTATTCTACTACTTACCGATTTCGGATATGGAGTTACTGTTTTGGGTCGCTCAACACCCAAGCATCGGAGAATTGTGGAGTAGAAATTCTCAACTGCCGCATAAATTGAATTGCTTCATCTTTGGTCTCGAAAGATTCGATTGCTACTCGATAGGTTTTTATCGGTGGGAGCACGTGAGCGGTAGAATAGTCCATATCTTTCAATCTATTACACAGCTCATCCGCATCTGCTTGTGAAGCCATACACGAAACAATAACGTGATGATTCAAGGGTACAATCGGTCTGATTTCTAATTGTTCTCCTGCGATGCTCTCCTGATGAGTCATCATTTCCGGCGACTTAACATTTCCATTACCTTTACCTTCGCGAATAGGTGTAATCTGATCCGAAGGGAATAGATTGGCTTGATTTTTCGAGCTATTTTCAATCTCTGGCGTAAAGAGAAAAAGTCCGACAAGAACAGCGCCAATGGCGGCATATCGAGTTATTTTTCGAGCAGGAGGCAACGTGAAACTTATCACTCTACGTTGCTCAATTTTTGTTTGCATTCGAGAGACATGAACCGTCTCAAGTCCAAAATTTGCCGGAATCAAACCATTGTTCTTTGATGGAGAAAATATTAATTTACCTTCATTATTCTTGGTTAGAAAACCTAAGTTCCCAAATTCAATGCTTTGATTTTGGTTTAAAGCAACATTCACGCTGTCAATCTCATCCGCGATCAAAGCCGAAGCTGCTCTGAAACTAACATTCTCTTTTCGAGAATATTCAATGGTAAGAAGACCATCCGGAATATTCATCAGTGGGTTGAAACTAATCGAAACAAATGGAGGTTCAATGTGGTTTTGATCAATTACCGCGGAGTGAAACTGATATACAAAGCCTCCGAGACCGGGTACAATGACGTAGTCATGCCTGCGAAGTAGAGTTTCTATGTGTTGAAGTACTTTTTTCATTGGTACAAAGTTAGGTATTCCAAGCTGTAACTGTAAACGCCATACCGGTAAAGTTATTAACAATTTTTTATCAACAGTATGTTAATAACTTTATTTTGCAGGTTGTCCTGCGCCGCTACCGCTAATTTTCTTTGGTTTCGTTGTGTTACAGGTTAGGCAATGCAAAGACCTAGCGTGCAAGTATAAAACAAGAATAATCGGAGAAAATCTCTCCACTAATGCGCTGTCAACATTTTCTTTCGAGAAAACAAAGAAAATTCTTTCATTCCTTTGGGTATCCTACCGGATGGTTCATCCACGGAATTTGCGATTCTTTCAGCGAAAGTTCATTTTGGAGCTTTTCGTGATCCATGCTTGCTCTGGGGCGAGTTCCCAATCCGGATGACGCGCAAAACAGCGAAATATTTTGCGAAACAGTTCCCGCATCTAACGCGCTCATGTCACGTAGGCGTTTGTTCGCTTCCGTGTCGTAAGGCTTATACGATTGGTAGCGAGACAGATCGGCAACAAGCAATAGCAGCACCGGAGCATCGTTTGGGCGGGAGCCATTCATCAGGGGTCTGAGATCTTTCCCGCTAACCCGGATCATTTCGTTTTTTGCGGCATCATAGAGATACGCCCCGTCCGCATGACATACATAGATATCAATATCTTGCGAGTTGAGTGCCGATGGGGCGGTTTTTTTACCGTTCTCGGGGCGGTTGATGCCGTTGGCAGTCCAGAGTAGATCCGACAAATCTTGTAGAGACAAGTCCTTACTTTGATATTCGTTGGTAGATTTTCGTTCCTGAAAGACAGTCATCATATCTATGCCGCGAGTTTTAGAGGGTTCGTTCAGTTTAACAACGTTTGGTTGCTGCGCGGAAATCTGCCATACCGTGAGGCAGGAAAAAAGAAGCAGAATCAATGTTTTCATGATTTTTGTGTTTTTTTAATAAGACTGATACAGCAAATTTACAAAATAAAGCTTAAAGCACAATTAAAGCGTATCATTTATTGATGTGTGCACGCATATGATTTGAGAATGAGATTTTTCGTTGCTTTGTCGTATGATGCGGTAGATGACGAACTCAATGCGCTGTTCAGAATATCAAAGATACAATTTTTTGAAAGCAAATCACAACAGAAAACGGTTTTTCCGTCGCCTTCCCTGTATGGCTTTCGCCGCGGGATAACTTGAAAAACCGTTAATTCTTATACAAACATACAATATATTTTCAAATATTGTACCATTTCACTTAAAATATTTTCAAAAGTTGTTCAGAAAATCAAAGATCCGGTTTTCTGAAAGCAAATCACAACTAATTTTTGGGACAGACACAGGTCACCGGCAATCCTTCATTTGATCACATGTGAGCATAAAAAAACACCGTAAACCGTTTACATTTAAGGCGTTTCTTATCTTTTGTATAAGTTTTGGCTACTATTAACCCGACACTAATATAACGTGATATTATTCTACACAAATAGCTGTTTATGAATACTTTGACACGTAAAAAAATATCGTTATTAACCCGCCTGGTTAATAACCTGAAACTTAAATTTTTCTTTCCTGCGGAAGCGGGGGGATTCGAACCCCCGGTACGGTTGCCCGTACGTCAGTTTAGCAAACTGGTGGTTTCAGCCACTCACCCACACTTCCTTCGTATGCTACTGAAAAATCAGAGTGCAAAGATAATGAACGTTTTTTGATTAACAAAGATTTTTCTTTCCAAAAAAACAAAAACAATTTTCTTTATTTGTACCTTTGCGTGAGAGAAATAAAAATCAATGATGAAGAAGAAAAAAATTGTTTACGGCTTGTTGATATTTTTAGTCCTTGTGGTATTGGGAGTAAGTTTTGTGGCGAATCTGTTCTTATCGCCAAATTTTGTTGTGAAAGATAAGGATAAGAATGAAGAATATCTGTTGATTCGTGACAATACAACTTTTGAGCAGATTACAGAACAACTAAACGAAAAAGTGCGCGTGAAAAAACCGTCAACATTCAAAACGGTTGCCAAATTATTGAAATACAAAAAAATACGATCAGGAAGGTACCGTGTGGCTGATGGGATGAATAATCTGACCTTAGTCAGAAATCTGCGAAATGGCAATCAAACCCCTGTATCTTTAAAATTTCACAATATCAGGACAAAAGAACAATTGGCTTCGCGTCTTTCACAACAGTTAATGCCCGATTCGACTGAGATTTTGACGCTTTTAAATGATACGGTTTTTTTGACCAAATACAACTTGAATCCTTACACGTCTGTCTCTCTATTTTTACCAAACACCTATGAGCTGTTTTGGAATATTGATGCCGAAAGGATTTTTGAAAGAATGTCCCGTGAATATGAACAGTTTTGGACTGATGAACGAAAAGATAAAGCAGCTATAATTCCTCTTACGCGCGATCAGGTAAGTACACTGGCGTCAATCGTTGATTCCGAGACCAATCACAATCCGGAAAAACCAATAATTGCCGGCTTATACATCAATCGGTTGAGAAGAAACATGCCGCTACAAGCCGATCCCACGGTAATCTTCGCGATGGGGGACTTTAGCATCCGCAGGGTATTGCGTGAGCATACGAGATACGAATCACCCTACAATACCTACTTACATACCGGTCTGCCTCCGGGTCCGATACGTATTCCTTCTATATCTGCTTTGGATGCTGTGTTGAATTACGATAAGAATGACTATATTTTTATGTGCGCGAAAGAAACACTGAATGGCGAACACAATTTTGCAACTACATGGGTAGAACATCAACAGAATGCGACTCGCTATCAAAAGGCGTTGAATGCAATGGGGATAAGATAAGCATTTAATACAAGTTTGCAGCACTATTTAGACAACTTCATTCCGATTTTTTTGTACCAATCATGCAATTATTTCTTTTTGTTCCGAACGCTCTCTTTTTCGTGCAACATATTCGGATTAGCTTTCCCTTTAATCCAAATTAAAGCTGTACCCTGATAATCGCTTGTAAAAATCAACAATTCGATATTTGACCGCTTGTTGATCCTTTTATAGATGTAAGTCGAGTCATTTTTGGTTCTATTTTCGCTTGTAATTTCAAATTCTCCGGATAAGATAATTTTGTCGATTTCTGTCTGAAATTCTGAAAATAATTCTGCATTCGAGCCATCTTTTTCTAACAACAATATTTCGATGCCGGAAATTTTTTTCATCATTCCTTCCGAGAGTTCAGTATAATCTGTAAATAACGTAAGAAAACTGAGTATTCCTTTACCGATAGAAGTGTATTCAAATTGCTCAACATCGGCGTATTTCTTAAAGAGTTTATCCGGAATCTGCCCTTCTGCAATGCTAGTTGTAAGCAGGAAGAGAAATAAAAATGACACATTTTTTTTCATCTGTTTAAAATTTATTCTTTTACTTTAAGGAAACATGCCTGTCTGCAACAGGCAGAGAGAACACGCCATTACTCATCCCCTCAAGTTATTTTTATATGGCTGTTTCTTAATCTTAAGTGAATTAACTTAAAAATGTCTCAAAATCTTGTTTCTCAAAATCTATTCCAAAAACGGATAGCCGCTCTCTATAAAATCCTATTTCACGCGAATATCGCTGTAGTGTTGCGTTTAGACTGCAACAGATAATCTACATGAGCCAAAGAATTGAATTAACATTTATACCGATTGTTTTTAAGGATAGCTGCGTAGTTACGTTTTTCGGTATTTTTTTTCCTGACCGGACACACCTTCTCCTACGCACACTGTAAGTATGGAACGAGGAGTATCCTACTCAGATATCACTACACGAGAATGACCAAAAGATAAATCTCAATCTTTTGGTCATTCTTACAGATAAATTATGTATCTACCTGACTATGATAAGTGCATTAAAACAAATCAATTCGCACTTGTCAAAGCTCGACCGGCAGTCTTGGCTTTTACGCCGTCTTTTGCTTCATTTAATTCCATCAGGATGGTATCTCCTTCCTGAGCGTCGCCGGAAAGAATAACATCCGATAATTCGTCTTCCAAATAACGTTGTATAGCACGTTTCAATGGACGAGCACCGTACTGCACATCGTACCCTTTGTCAGCGATAAAATCTTTGGCTTCGGATGAAAGTTCTAATTTATAGCCTAATTCGGTTATTCTTTTTAGTAATCCTTTCAATTCCAGGTCGATAATTGACTTTAGGCTATCCTTGCTCAATTGGTCAAACATGACAATATCGTCAATCCGGTTCAGAAATTCCGGCGCGAATGTTTTATTTAATGCCTTTTGAATTACCCCTCTTGAGTATTCGGAGTTTAATGCTACATCTTCATCCATGTTGAACCCCACACCACGTCCGAAGTCTTTCAACTGACGGGTTCCAACGTTTGATGTCATGATGATTATCGTATTCTTGAAGTCAATCCGTCTTCCGAGACTATCAGTCAATCGTCCTTCGTCCATTACCTGAAGTAAAATATTGAATACATCCGGATGAGCTTTCTCTATCTCATCTAAAAGCACGATGGAATACGGTTTGCGACGTACTTTTTCGGTCAGTTGTCCGCCTTCCTCGTAACCAACGTATCCAGGAGGTGCTCCGATTAAGCGCGAAACGCTGAATTTCTCCATGTATTCGCTCATATCCATCCGGATAAGTGCGTCGGTTCCATCGAACATAAATTCGGCAAGGACTTTGGCTAAATGGGTTTTCCCAACACCGGTCGGTCCCAGGAAAAGAAACGCGCCAATAGGCTTATTCGGGTCTTTCAGTCCGATACGGTTACGCTGAATAGCTTTTACTATCTTGTTGACTGCTTCATCTTGCCCGATTACGTTGGATTTTAGCACATCGCCCATCTGACGAAGTTTAAGCCCTTCCGCCTGTGCGATACGCTGTACCGGAATGCCTGACATCATCGCTACAACTTCGGCTACTTTTTCTTCGTCAACAGTTTCGGGATTCATTTGAGATTCGCGTTCCCAACGCTTTAAAGCGTCTTCAAGTTGGTATTGCGTCTGTTTTTCTTTATCGCGAATAGGTACGGCTTCTTCGTATTTTTGCTCTGCTATTACACGATTTTTTTCTATTTTCAGTTCTTCTATTTTCTTTTCGAGTGCTTCGATATCTTCCGGCACTGCCACTGTAGCTATGTGTACACGCGATCCGGCTTCGTCCATCGCGTCAATCGCTTTGTCCGGAAAAGCACGATCGGTTATGTAACGGTCGGTTAAACGCACACAAGCTTTGATAGCTTCAGGCGTGTAACGCACGTTGTGATGATACTCGTAGCGATCTTGTATGTTTTGAAGTATCTGCAAGGTCTCTTCTACCGTAGTCGGGTCAACGATTACTTTTTGGAAGCGGCGTTCGAGAGCACCATCTTTTTCAATGCTTTGACGGTACTCATCCATAGTCGTCGCTCCGACACACTGTATTTCTCCACGCGCCAACGCGGGTTTCAGCATGTTTGCCGCGTCCAAGGAGCCTGGAGCTCCACCTGCGCCTACGATGGTATGAATTTCATCGATAAATAAAATAATATTCGGATTCTTTTGCAACTCGTTGAGAATGGCTTTGATACGTTCTTCAAACTGACCGCGATATTTCGTTCCGGCTACAATGGAAGCCATATCCAATGCTACTACGCGCTTGTCGAACAAGATTCTCGACACGCGTCGCTGTACAATCCGCAAAGCGAGCCCTTCCACAATCGCGGATTTGCCGACTCCGGGATCGCCAATCAGCACCGGGTTGTTTTTCTTGCGACGACTTAAAATTTGCGCAATACGTTCAATCTCCTTTTCACGACCAACAACGGGATCAAGTCTGTTTTCGGCCGCGGCTTTGGTTATATCTGTGCCGAAAGTATCAAGCGCGGGAGTATCACTTTGTTTGTTTCCTTGCTTTTTAGTTCTTGTTTTCCTTTCGGTAAAAGGGTCTTCTTCATCGTCATCTTCTTCGGATGGCAAACTGCTTGCTGCTTGAATATTGGGTTTATGAGAAGGGTTTACAAAGGTCATTAGCTTTTCGTAAGTAACATTTTCGGTACTCAACACATCAACTGCCAAGTTATTTTTATCTTTGAGCAGGGCTAAAAGCAAGTGATCCGTATCTGCAGAATCTGCTGAGAGCGAACGTACTTCAAGCTCCATAATTTTTTTGATTTTTTCGGTACTTTTCAGCAATGGAATTTCATTTCCGGAGGGTTCAACGTCTGTTCGTACGAGCGATTCTATTCTTTGTTTCACGTGGTTTATATCGACATCCATCCGAGTAAGCAAACTAATCGCGCGGCTGTCGCCCTCACGAATCAATCCAAGCAACAAGTGCTCCGGACCCACGTAAGCGTTTCCAAGCCTTTCCGCTTCTTGCGTACTGTATTTGAATACGTTATTTAATTGTTCGGAATATTTTACCGGCATAATTGTATATCTTTCTAAATTATTCTTCTAATTCAATGTCAAAAATAATACCGAAAAATTTATGGATGTAAATAGAATCATAATAATTATTTCACTCGGCTTAGATTCGGCAAAGATGGCATAATTTTTCGATTTAACCACACAAATAACAGACAGAATGACATTCCGTAGATTCAACTCTACTGATCTATCCCCCGACAATTGCGTTGGTCAGTTCGTCAAGTGTAAATCCGGCGAAATAACTGTTAAAATCGATACGGGATAAGGTCTCGCGTACATCTTGAGATGAATATTTAACACCTTGTAGAGCAGTCTCTACGGGAGATAGATCGCCGATATTGCCGAAAAAAGTACCGTAAAACTTAATATTCTGAATGGTAGAGTTATCAATATCGGCTAATACCTGAATCTTTCCGGCTGTAAAACGGGATTCTCGTGAAATGTTGTAGGTAGGCGAATTTCCATAATTCCAATCCCAATTGCCAAATTTTTCTTGACGAGCCTGCTCTATTTCGTTTAATTCGTTCGGTGTTAACCGGTACTCTTTTATTTCCGGAAATTTCAGTTTCATCTGATCCAAAATTTTATCGGCAAATTCTTCTACCGATATTTTTTCAGGTAGGTGTGGCAGAATGTTGTCCACCACGCTACGAACGGATTTTATCCCTTTACTCTCTATTTTGTCCTTGGGTGCTTCGAGGGCTTTGGAAAGTACGGACAAGTCGGTATCGAACAGTAAACAGCCGTGGTGCATCACGCGTCCTTTGATGTATGCCTGCGCGTTGCCACAGATTTTTTTTCCGTCGATTACCAAGTCATTTCTTCCGGTAAATTCGGCTGTTACGCCCAACTCTGCCAACGCATCTATTACCGGCTTGGAAAAGCTTTTGAAATCAAAATCGACATCCTTGTACTCGTTGGAAATAATGGTGTAGTTCAAGTTGTTCAAATCGTGATAAACAGCTCCCCCACCCGATATGCGGCGTACTACGTGTATCCCGTTTTCTTTCACATATTCGGCGTTGATTTCTTCGATTGTATTTTGATGCTTCCCTACGATGATGGCGGGCTCATTAATCCATAGGATGAAAACTTTGTCGTGTTGTAGTAGTTTTTTGAAACAATACTCTTCTAAAGCGATGTTATAATCAGGTTTGTTGGATTTGTTGACAATGTAAATCATTTTGATTTCAGGTTTATAGATTTGAATGAATTATGAATTATGAATTATGAATTATGAGTTGTGAGTTGTGAGCGTAAAATTAAAACTACTGCCGAAGTAGTTAATACTTCGGCAGTAATCTTTAACAGTTTTTTTCCATAAAAAGTTTGCTCTATTCCACTATTTTTGCTTTTTCGGCAGGTGCACGGCTTCGCCAAGCACATCCGCGCAAGCTTCAAAGAGGGCTTCGGAATAGGTGGGATGACCATAAATGGTTTTTACCACTTCGTCCACTGTGATTTCCATCTCCATGATTAGAGACGCTTGATTGATGATTTCAGCCGCAGCAGGTCCTACGATATGCACACCGAGAATTTCTCCGTATTTGTTGTCGGCAATTACTTTAACAAATCCGATGCTGTCGCCGGAAGCGAGCGCACGCCCGTTCGCGGCAAAATTAAATCGTCCAATGCGGACATCATACTTTTCGCGAGCTTCTTTTTCGGTCAATCCAACCATTGCCACTTCGGGAGTGGTATAAACAACCGAAGGCGCGGAATGTAGTTTGACTTCTCGTTTATTGCCTTTCACTGCATTATCGGCGGCGACTTCACCCATGCGGAACGCCACGTGAGCCAGCATTTTGATCCCGTTGATATCACCGGGAGCATAAATACCTTTCACGCTGGTTTCCATGTATTTGTCCACCTTGATTTTACCGCGTTGCTGTTCAAATTCCACTTCGCCAATTCCTTCCAAATCCGGCAAACGTCCAACTGAAAGCAATGCTTTGTCTGCTACAATAGAGCCATTGTCGGTAATGATTTCGACTTTGCCATCTTTATCTTTTATTTCAGAAATTTTGGTTGATGTCAGAATTTTAGCCCCTTTTTTCTTCAATTGAGCAGCCAGCAAATCGGATGCTTCTTCGTCAATACCGGGAATGATTCTGTCCATCATCTCGACAATGGTAATTTTGGAACCCAGTTCGCCAAAGGCTTGAGCCATTTCAATCCCGATAACTCCTCCTCCGATAATAGCAAGGGATTCAGGTAGTTCTTCCAAGGCAAGTAACGCGTCACTTGAGAGTACTGCCGGATGTTTTACACCCGGAATATTGACTTGTGAGACTTTTGACCCACCGGCTAAAATTATTTTATCGCCTTTGATTACCTTGGAATCATCTACAATGACATCTTTATTTTTACTTATTTTGGCTACTCCTTTGAAAATATCCACTTTATTGCTACGCAACAGGGCTTCGACTCCACTCGTCAACTTTTTGACCACGGCGTTTTTGTGTTGCACTACCTTGGGCATATCCACCTTGAACGTTGTATTTTCAAATACAATCCCACGAGATGCCGCCATATGAACCCCTTCTATGATTTCGCCACTTTTCAGGTAGGTTTTGGTAGGAATACACCCTACGTTCAGACAGGTGCCACCAAATACCTTTTTCTCGACGATTGCTACTTTGGCTCCGTGCTGAGCTGCGCGAATGGCAGCAACGTATCCGGCCGGTCCACCACCAATTACGATTACGTTGTAAGAATCTTCAAGTCGTGTGAGTGATTTCTCAATGGGTTCTTCTTGAACAGCTGTTTCCTGCTCGGGTTCTTCCGGTTTGACTTCTTCGCCGGCTTCGCCAATGTAACCGATAACTTCGGTAATAGGTACGGTTTCCCCATCTTGACGAATAATTTTTAACAACACGCCGGATGCTTCTGCCTCTATTTCCATGTTGGTTTTGTCAGTCATTATCTCAAGGATAATTTCACCGATAGAAACAGGGTCTCCTTCTTTTTTCAACCATTTTACAATCTGCCCTTCGGTCATGTCAATACCGGCTTTGGGCATAATTATTTCGTGAGCCATTATTTTTAATTTACTATTTTTTTATACTATAATTCAGATGTTGCGTGTTAGGACGTGATGCAACTCATCCTAACGATAATTAACTATTCGACGTGGCTTTGCTTCATTATATCAGTAACGACAACGGATTTTCAAGTAGCTGTTTTAAGTCTTGCATAAATTTAGCCGCGGCTAATCCGTCAATAATACGGTGATCACTCGTCAAACTCATCTTCATAATCGGACGGATGACCACTTCCCCATTCAAAGGTACGACTGTTTCTTTTGTGGAAGACACGCTCAAAATAGCCGCGTTGGGCTGATTGATAATAGCGGTGAAATGTTCCACACCGTACATTCCCAGGTTGCTGATGGTAAAGGTACTCCCAACTTGCTCATCAGGTAGTAACTTTTTGGACAGTGTCCGTTCGGTAACGTCTTTCAACGCGACAACGAGTTCACTCAGCGACATTTTATCCGCGTTCTTTACCACAGGAACCAGCAATCCTTCATCCATACCCACAGCCATAGCCAAATTTACGTAATTGTGAAAAGTAAGTTCGGTTACTTCCGCGTTTAAGCTGGCGTTTATGTACTTATGTTTCATCAACGTTTTTACCACGGCAAACGAAATCAAATCCGTTACGGTCAGTTTTTTATCCGTCTTTTCTTTGATCGGCTCCATGAGCTTTTTACGCAACGCGAGTAATTCGGTCATATCCACATTCCACGTTTGAATAAACGACGGAATCGTAAAATAACTTTCGCTCATCCGCTTGGCAATGACTTTCCGCATCATGGACATCGGAATTGTTTCCGTGCTACCTTGTTCTACTGCTTTCGGCTGAGTAGCTCCTGATGGCTTCAGCGCACTTCCACCATCTACCGTTTTTTCTTGTTTTTCAGCGGGCTGTATTAGTTTAATAGCCGTAACTTCCGCGAAATCGTCGCGGGTAAGGCGGGATTTGAGTACAGGATCGGAAATGAGTGCCAAGACATCATCTTTCATTATTTTCTGATTGTGTCCGGTACCTTTTACTCCGTTTAATTCAATGTTGTGTTCATCGGCTATCCGTTGGGCGAGTGGCGAAATATGGACTTTCCCTTTGAAATTCCATCCGGCAACATCGTCAAGATGAATCCGGCCTTTGTATCCGGTACCGGTTACATTAGTCAATTTCACCTTCATCCGACGAGCTAATGCTCTTGCCGCGGGCGTAGCCCTTATTAGTTCTCTTTCCATATCTATGAATCATTTCTCGGTAAGCGAGAAACGAAGAATACATCTTAGTTATAATTTTCTATTCAGAAATACCAACAAAGTAAGCCCCTTTCGGGACACTTTAGTTCATTTATCTTTTATTTATCAATTTCAACATATATTTTTTAATTCGCTCCACGCTGGGAATCATAGCGGCTTCCAATGTAGCATTGTAAGGAATCGGCACATCTTCTCCTGCTAAACGCAAGATACGTCCGTCCAAGAAATCGAAAGCCTCGCTTTCTGCAATCATAGCTGCTATTTCTCCAATGAAACCGCCTGTTTTGTGCGCATCGTTTACGAGTAAGACTTTCCCTGTTTTTTTTACCGAATTTAGAATCGTTTCTTTGTCGAGTGGCATCAAGGTGCGCAAGTCAACTACTTCGATGCTGACTCCTTCGGATTCTTTCACTTCATCCGCGGCTTTTAGTACACGTTCCAGCATTCGACCGTAGGTAATCACAGTAGCATCTTTTCCCTCGCGTTTAATTTCAGCCTTTCCGAGTGGGATGGTAAATTCCGGGTCCAAAGGCACCTCGCTTTTCACATTGTATTGAGCTTTGTATTCGAGAAAAATGACAGGATTGTTATCTCGAATGGCTGATTTCAGGAGACCTTTCACATCGGCAGGAGTGCCGGGTGCTACGACTTTTAGTCCGGGAATATGTGTAAACCATGATTCTAACGACTGTGAATGTTGTGCCGCAGAACCTACGCCCGAACCCGCGGCACAACGAAATACAACCGGAACCTGTCCTTTTCCGCCAAACATGTAGCGTGTCTTGGCGGCTTGGTTCACGACATTATCCATCATATACACGATGAAATCCATGAATGTAACATCTACTATCGGACGCATTCCGGTCATAGCGGCGCCAATGGCACAGCCGGAAATCGCGTTTTCGGAAATAGGCGTATCGCGGATTCTTTCTTTCCCGAATTCTTCGAGCATCCCTACGGACGTACCAAAGTCTCCTCCGAAAATACCAACATCCTCTCCAATCAAAAATACGTTTTCATCTCTTCGCATCTCTTCAGACATTGCCATAATGACAGCGTCCCTGACAGACATTACTTTAGTTTCGTTTTCCATTTATAGTGTAATCTTTTTTGTTCTTCAATTATAATTCTTTTTAATCGGCAAAAATATCGGTGAAAGCGCTTTCCAACGTTGGCTCCGGACTTTCTAATGCGAATTGAACAGAAGCTTCAACAGCATCAATTGATTTTTGGTTGATATCATCCAATTCTTTTTCGGAAGCTAAATTGTTGTCAATCAGCGATTTTTTGTATTTCAGGATTGGGTCTTTCTTTTTCCAATCGTCCACTTCTTGCTTTGTGCGGTATTTACCGGGGTCAGATGTTGAGTGCCCATACCAGCGGTAGGTCATCGCTTCTACAAGTACGGGGCCATTACCGTCACGCACGTATTTTACAATCTCCTGAAATTTTTTGTAAACTGCCAGTAAGTCGTTACCGTCTTCAATAAAATGTCCGGGTACGCCGTAAGCAGATGCCCGCCGGTAATTGTAATCCACGTTGATAACGCTCGTGATAGGTGTGCTGATTCCGTAGTGATTATTAATGGAATAAAAGATTACCGGCAGTTTCCAGATGGATGCCAGATTCAAAGTTTCGTGGAAGGTGCCTTCGTTTACGGCTCCATCGCCAAAACAACATAGCACAATTTTACCCGTTTTTTTCATCTGCTGAGTAAGCGCAGCGCCAATTGCCATCCCCATACCGCCACCTACGATACCGTTGGCTCCTAAGTTACCTTTATCCAAGTCGGCTATGTGCATGGAGCCACCTTTACCTTTGCACGTTCCGGTAGCTTTACCCATGATTTCGGCCATCATTTCGTTCAAATCAATCTCCATAGCTATTGTTTGTCCATGTCCACGATGATTGGATGTGATTAAATCGCCGTCCGAAATAGCAGCAATAGCTCCTACGTTAGCGGCTTCTTCTCCTACTGAAAAGTGAGTCATCCCGGGTACCTGTCCTTTTCTTACTAATTGGTTTACTTTGTTGTCGAAGTTTCGGATATCGCACATTAACTTGTGCATGTGGAGCAACTTCTCCTTGGGAATATCGGATTTGACGTTTGTCGTTTTTGTTTTTGCCATAAATATTGTATCAATGAATCATTCCATCGATATAAAAAAGGGAATAATTGTTATTTAGAATCAATACTAAGAACAACTAAAATCATAGAAATGTTTAAAATAGATTAATTATTTATTCTTATCTGCACATAGAAATTACGTAACTACTCAGCCCCTCTTTTATTACCGAATAGCACAAATGTTAAACTAAATGTTAAAAAGTATTTTTAAATACTATGTTTGACTTTCCTCCGTTATCTCTGTAAAGAAAACGAGGGAACTATGCTTAATAATCCGATAACAGATGTATGGCAGATTGTCCGGGAGCTTTTGGATAAAATAAAGTTTCTGACAAAACAAAACACTTCCTTACAACACGAAGTTACTAATCTTCGCGCTAAACTTCAACAATACGAACACCCTAAAACAAGTTTGAACAGCAGCCTGCCACCATCGAAAGACAACCTT
>JBKEBE010000083.1:0-23866 GCA_047973025.1 Paludibacteraceae bacterium | reverse complement strand
GTAGTTTTTCCGGCACCACTGGGTCCGACGACGGATACAATTTCTCCCTTTTCAACGGATAAATCTACCCCTTTAAGCACTTCCAATTCACCAAAGCTCTTGTGGATGTTTTTTGCTGTTATCATATCTTTTCTGAATTTACAATATCTCTAATCACTACGGAAGCCAGCATCAGTCCGAACAAATTGGGCATGTAAGAAATTGTTCCGGTAGTCGATTTTTTGTATTTTTCGTCGGTTTCAACGACGCTTCCCTTGTCGGCGATCTCAGTCGAATAAACAACGGTTATTCCCTTACGAATACCGAATTTATGTAACCTTTTTCGTACCGCTTTTGCCAACGGGCAATAGTCTGTTTTGGAAATATCGGCTATTTTTACCTTTTCAGGGTCTGCCTTGGCACCGGCACCCATTGACGAGACAACTTTTATCCCTTTTTCCACACAAGCTTTTAGCAGAAAAACCTTCGGTGAAAGCGTATCAATACAGTCCACCACATAGTCAAAATTTCCTGTTTCCAGTATTTCGTTCAGGTTATGTTCGTCTAACCAATCGGGAATAACCTTCAAATCTAATTTGGGATTAATATCGAGCAAACGAGCTGCCAGCACGTCCGATTTCTTCTGTCCAATGGTAGATTTCAAAGCGACAATCTGTCGATTGATATTACTGTCGCTTACAGTATCTCGGTCAATGATAGTCATACACCCCATACCCGCGCGACAGATCATCTCGCAAGCCATACCTCCTACGCCGCCTAAACCAACGATGAGAACGGAAGAATTTCGCAATTTCTCCAGATTCGATTCGCCGATTAAAAGTTCTGTCCGTTCAGTCCACATATTTTTTCGCACATAAGAAATATCATCTTCATTGCAAAGTTAAACGTTTCTACCCATTTTTGAATGAAAGCCTATGAAAATTTGTAACTTTGTGGAAAGTTTTAGAGCATGGTTGTTGATAAGGAACTGGGAGAAATTCATTTCAAACAAAATTTACGGGCAAAAAGGATGAATGTACGTGTTCAGACCGGTAGATTGCTGGTTACGTTACCGCCCGGGTTCAAAGAAAGTGACGGATTGCGCTTTATCGAAAGCATTCGCGAAAAACTTGTCCATCGACAAGCAGAAACGATGAAACACGTAATTCTGATTACGGGAAATCAACCGTTTCGAACTTTGACGTTTAACGTTTTTGTCAAACCAACTACTCGAAAGGATCTATTTTCTTCGATGAAACCGGGTGTATTGACCATTGAATATCCACAAGAGTTGGATGTAACTGACGAAAGAACACAACGCTATTTTTGGAACAGCATCGACTTTTTTCTACGACAGGAAGCTAAAATAATGCTTCCGATGCGAACAAAAGATTTGGCAAAGAAGCACGGATTCAGCTATTCTGCCGTTAAAATTCAATCTTCCAAAACCCGATGGGGTAGCTGTAGTATGAAAAGGACAATCAATCTGTCTTTTTACCTGTTACTTCTTCCTTCGCATTTGATAGATTACGTCATCCTACACGAACTTTGTCATACCAAAGAGATGAATCACAGTCCGCGATTTTGGGAGTGGATGGATAAAGTTACTGATGGAAACGCGGAAAAATTAAGAACAGAGTTAAGAAAATACCGAGCGGGGCAGTAACTTCAAATGCCATTTTTTAACGCTTCTTGTATTGACACACATGATTCAAAATAAAATTGACGTATTAAGAAATTCACCTTTGAAGCGGATAGAAAGTTTCTTAAAGTCGTATTCCATGCCAATTGCGATGACGACAGGATTCTTGTTTTATCCTTTTTTCAGCCGATTGGCACCGATAATTCCGTATTTGATTTTTACCATGCTGTTTTTGACCTATAGCAAAATCGATTTTCGATTTATTCGTCTCAAGAAGATGCATTTTATTTTAATCTTGATTCAGATTTTCGGAAGTATCGGTGTATATTTGGCGTTGAAACCGGTCAATGAGATTCTGGCTCAGGGTGCAATGATTTGTGTGCTTGCCCCCACAGCTACTTCTGCCCCGGTAATCACAAAAATGTTGAAAGGCAATGTGGAGAGTCTCACGGCTTACAGTTTCTTTTGCAACATGATTATACTGATAGGAGCTCCCATTTTTTTTTCGCTGATAAATAGTGGTAGCGGTATGACTTTCGCAGAGTCGTTTTTCAATATTCTCAAAAACGTGGCGTTGTTGCTTTTAGTGCCCTTCTTATTGGCTTTGCTGATGCGGAGATTTACGCCTAAAACGACAAAAAAAATCGGATCAATATCCGGAATGTCATTCTACTTGTGGTCATTCGCGCTGATAATTGTTACGGCAAAAACGGTAAAATTCATTACTATGCAAAGTAACAACAGCTATCTTGTCGAAATCATGTTAGCCGTAGTTACGCTCATCATCTGCTTACTTCAGTTTATTGCCGGGCGACGGATAGGTCGCAGATACAACGACACGGTAGCGGGCGGACAAGGGCTGGGGCAGAAAAATACTGTACTCGCCATTTGGATGGCACAAACATTCCTCAATCCGCTTTCATCCGTGGGACCGGGCGCGTATGTGATTTGGCAAAATATTGTAAACTCCTATCAAATCTGGAGAAAAAGAAAAACTTTGGGGTAAAAAGTTGCTTAAAAGCAATAACAAAAAACGGAATATTAGAAAATTAAGAACTATAACAATGGACTGGCAGCAACTACTTTCTCCCATACGATTGGGTATGGAGAATTACCACGACCGTTTTCGGGATTATCGCAATGAATTTCAGCGCGATTTTGACCGACTGATTTTCTCCGCGCCCTTCCGCCGCATGCAGAATAAGACACAGGTTTTTCCGCTTCCGGGTAGTATTTTTGTTCACAATAGACTAACTCACAGCTTAGAAGTGTCCAGCGTCGGACGTTCTCTGGGAAGCAATATCTCTCATGCTCGCGCCGATAAAAACATTCCTTTCATGGGTGAGATTGGTTCTATCGTTTCGGGAGCGTGCCTGGCGCACGATATGGGGAATCCTCCGTTTGGACACTCGGGCGAAGAAGCCATAGCCACCTTTTTCTCCGAAGGAAAGGGGATTTATTTAAGAGAAAAACTATCGGATGTGGAATGGAAAGATATTACCCGTTTCGATGGCAATGCCAACGCTTTTCGACTACTTACACACCGGTTTTCGGGAAGACGTGCCGGTGGATTCGTACTCACGTACAGCACCCTGGCTTCTATCGTAAAATATCCCTATTCATCGGCTCATTCCGACCCCAAAAAGCAAAAATTTGGGTTCTTTGAAAGCGAACGAGCCGACTATGAAAAAATCGCCGGTCAGCTTGGTATTCTTCGGCAAACGGATAATCCTAATCGATTCTCGCGGCATCCGTTAGTCTATTTGGTAGAAGCGGCTGATGATATTTGCTACCAATTGATGGACATCGAAGACGCCCACAAACTTCGTCTGCTGACTACCGAAGAGACAAAGGAACTGTACATGAACTTTTTTACCGACGATAAGAAAAAAAGGAGAGAATACACCTTGAAAATTGTCTCGGACACAAACGAACAGATTGCCTATCTTCGCGCCTCGGTTATCGGGCAGTTGATAAAAGAATGTACCGACATTTTTCTTGCAAACGAGCAATCCATGTTGAATGGGACATTCGATGGTTCGCTGATTAAGCAAATTTCGCCGATTTCATCGGAAGCTTACAAGACTTGTTCCAATATTGCCTTCAAAAGAATTTACAAGTCTCAGGAAGTCCTGAACGTCGAATTAGCCGGATTTAAGATTATTTCTACTTTACTTGAAGTTTTTACCGAAGCAGTTCTAAATCCGGAAAAAGCCTATTCTCGCCAACTCCTGAACCGTATTCCGGCACAATATGAAACCGATGCGGAATCGGTTTACGGGAAGCTTCAAGCCGTCTTAGATTACATTTCAGGTATGACTGATGTGTACGCGCTGGACTTGTACCGGAAGATTACGGGAATTGATATTGCCCGGATATAACGTAATGTCCGTATTTTGTTAGAAAGTCTGTTTGCGGGCAGCGTCCAGACGAAGTAAGATAAACAACATCAGCGTGAAACTCCACAACGAAGAACCGCCATAACTTAAGAATGGAAGTGGAATACCGATAACCGGCATCAATCCAATAACCATTCCGATGTTGACCATCAGGTGGAAAAAGAAAATACTTGCCACACTATACGCATATATCCGATTGAAAGCATTATTTTGCCTTTCGGCAATCTGAAGGATTCGAAGAAGTAGCCACAGATAAATCAAGAGCAAGATGGCAGATCCGATAAATCCCCACTCCTCGCCCACCGTACAGAAAATAAAGTCGGTGTCCTGCTCCGGAACGTATTTCAATTTCGTTTGAGTGCCGTTCAAGTATCCTTTGCCGAATAAACCTCCGGAACCTATGGCAATTTTGGATTGATTAACATTGTATCCGGCGCCTCGAAGATCTTCTTCCATATTCAGTAGTACCTTTATGCGGGTTTGCTGGTGTGGTTCAAGTACTCTATTGAAAAGATAATCCGCTGAATAGCAAAATACGATTGACCCTAGCGATATCCAGACAACAGCCATGTATTTTTTGAACCGTTTCAGCCGGGAAATAACTATCCAATAAATACATGAAGTAACAACAATACCCATGGCTACATAATCATAGTTTATAGGTAACCAAATATTAAGCAAGTACGCGACAATCGATGCAGTTGCTGCTCCAAGCAATAGCCATAAGGCTTCCCGCTTATGTCTATTGTAGAAAAATGCGTAGCAAAACTGTATAGCCAAAACGAGCAACATCGCCAGCACCATACCCAATGTTCCACTATCCTCTTGAATGGGTATTTCGCCAAACCCAATGGAAAGTACGAATAAGGCAACAGCAAGCACCCCCAGTAGTAGTACAATCCCGTTCATCCCTTCGCGATAAAACATCAGCAAGAATGCCAGAAAGACAAGCGCGCTACCCGTTTCTTTTTGGAGTACAATCAGTCCCATGGGGAGCAAGACTATCGCGCCCGGAATAATTAAATCTTTCCAACTCTTGATTCTAAAATTGTATGAACTCATGAATTTAGCCAAGGCGAGAGCGGTAGCCGTTTTAGCTAACTCTGCCGGTTGAAAACTTACCGGGCCAAATACAAGCCATGAGCGAGAGCCTTTTACATCTGTCGCCAAAAAGATAGTGGCAATGAGTAGCAAGATAACTAACCCGTAGAAGAAATACGCGAAGTAATTATACAATCTGTAATCTAATAGTAAGAGAATGCCGGCTAATCCGATCGCGGTCAGTATCCAAACAAATTGCTTTCCGGCTCGGTTGGTAAAGTCAAAAATACCGGACTGGTCAAAATCATAGCTGGCACCATAGATATTTAGCCAGCCAAATACGACCAAAAACAGGTAAATACCTACAACAGTCCAGTCAACCGCGTATTTTATACTAGTACTTCTTGGCATTGGGGTTGGTTACTCGGCGTGAATATTCTTCCGCCATTTCGGGACGGGTTAATTTTTTTGTCAGGTATTTTTCCATCATCAGACTGGAAATCGGTGCCGCCCAAGTAGCGCCAAAGCCGGCGTTTTCAACGACCACAGCAATAACAATTTTCGGATTGTCTCTGGGAGCGTATCCGATGAAGAAAGCATGATCTTTCCCCTTGTTATTTTGCACTGTTCCGGTTTTACCACACACCACAATTCCGGGTATTTTGTAATGACGGGCTGTTCCAAATTCATTCACGCGCCACATCCCTTCATCTACGATATCCAAATGCTCTTTATTGATGTTAGTCTCATGTCGGTTTGTGAGCATAGAGTCTGCTTTGTTCAGGTGCGGGGTTATGTAATATCCTCGGTTAGCTATTGACGCAGTAGCGTTAGCGAGCTGTAGCGGAGTTACCAAAACCTCTCCCTGTCCGATTGCAAGCGAACGGATGGTTATAGCTCTCCAGCCGGTCTCACCGAATAACTTGTTATAAAATTTGGTTGACGGAATATTGCCACTACTTTGCTGATAAATATCCGTATCGGAAAATTTAGCGCCAAAGCCGAAAGCCATTGTCATATCTCGCCAAGCATCGTATGATTTTTTAAAATTGGCATTTTTGGAACCGTATCCGTCTTTCTCGATGGTAGATCGGAAGGTCTGCCAAAAATAAGGGTTACATGATTGTTCGATGGCATTAAGCAATGTGATGGATGACCCGTGATAGTGGGTGCATCGGATCGGATAAGAGCTTGTCCCATTGCAGGTAAACCGTGTAGTGGGTGTGATTCCACCCAGCTGTAAACCGACTGCCGCTTGAAACGTCTTGAATGTAGAACCGGGCGAATAGGTAGCTTGCGTTGCGCGGTTGTATAAGGGTTTGATCGGATCCTTGAGCAACATATTGTAGTTTTGAGAGCGTTCCCGCCCGACCAGTAGAGATGGACTAAAAGTAGGATTAGACACCATGGCAAGTATTTCACCCGTTTTTGGTTCTATCGCTACCACGCTTCCGACTTTTCCGGAAAGAAGCTTTTCTCCCAGCATTTGAAGATTGATATCAAGTGTCGTTTTCAGATTTTTGCCTGCCTTTGGCGATATGTCGTTTACTCCGTCTTCGTATTTCCCTTTTATCCTACCACGAGCGTCCCTCAACAGTACTTCCATCCCTTTTTCTCCTCTCAAATCTTTCTCGTAAGTATATTCTAACCCGTCTCTTCCCGCATAATCTCCCGCTGACAGGTATTCGTCATTTTCCAACATTTTGGGAGTCGCTTCCCCGATACTTCCGAGTACGTGACCGCCGGCACCGTAGCGATATTCACGCAACGTTCTCGTTTGAATGTAAAACCCGATATATTTATACATAGACTGTTGGACAGTTGCTATGTCTGCAACTTCAAGCTGTGTCATGAAAATCTGGGGTGTGAGTGAAGAATAAGATGGATTTTTACTTCGATCTTTTATTTCTTTCATCCGTTCTTCAAAATACTCTTTTGTAATTTTCAAATCATTGCAGAAAGAGAGTGTGTCCAAATCTTGAATTTCTCGGTTGATGAAAACGATATCGTAAGCCGGCTTGTTGTAAACGAGTAGTGTATCATTTCTATCATATATTAATCCACGTGGCGGATAAATCGTTTTATTGAAAAATGCATTGCTCGCGGCTCCTTTCTTGTATTTATCATCCAAAATTTGTAACGAAAATAACCGTAAAACATATACAGCCACTATTACTACCATGATAACGGCTATAACGGTTTTTCTATTTTGAAATTTATCGTTTATCATTCTTGACTTGGCGATTGAAAGAATAGTGAGCTTAAGTAGTATAAAAAAATCCCATGCTTAATTTAGAAATGCTGTTTTACTTTCAAACTATGAAACGAGCATAGTTAGTAATCCAAACAAAGTTACGATTAACTCAAGGAGAAAGTTTCATTAATAACGAAAAATAAAAGTTAATAGTTGAAAATGACCCCTTTATGCTACAAATAGTAAGTGTTTGTTCAAATTATAAATCTATTTTGATTCATAGGAATCATTATTTTCGTTCCAGCGATTGAATCCCAAGAATCAGTAAAATGGTAACTAAAGAACTGAGCAAAATTTTCGGGATTAGTTGTGAGAAATTTAAGAAAGAAAAAGATTCTATGAAAAATAAAACCGTGTGATGTACCAGTACCAGTATAACTACGTATTTGGTATAGGAGCGAACTCCAAAAGTACGAAAAGACGGAGTAGGGTTATAGATTTGATCAAAGTCTGTAAATACGCGTATGGCAGCCGGTCGTATAAATGCTATTAATACAGAAGCAAAAGCGTGCATTCCCATCGTATTGTTAAACATATCGATGGTCAAGCCTAAGCCAAACGCGATCAACATGACGATAGCACTATGCAAACGTACGGGTAGAGACAGCAGGAATAATACATATATCATTGGACTGATGTAGCCCAAAAACTGAATGTTATCAAGCACGTAAACTTGTATTAACACCAGAATGATAAATCTGAATATGTTTTGTAGTGCTATCCGCATACTTAGTTAGTATCTGTTGATGGGGCAATCCCTTGTTCTAAATTTGTTTGTTCTGTATAATTCAAATAGGAAATTACCTTTACATAAGTCAGCGTACGAAAATCAACGCCTAATTTTACTTGAATATTGTAATACGCGTCACTTTCTTGAATATCAAAATTATCAATGATACCGATCAAGATTCCTTCGGGGAATGTTTTTACTAATCCGCTGGTAATTAGTGTATCACCAAGACTAAATTTGACATGTCGGGCAATGTCGTTCAATTTAGCGTAGCGATAATCTTTACCATCCCATACCAAGGGACCGTAGTAATTGCTTTTTTTAAATTTTGTACTGATGACTGCCTGTGGGTTGAGAATTGGGATGACTTTGGCAAATTTTTTTGAAACACTTTGAACAATGCCTACGACTCCGCCATCGCTGATAACACCCATATCCGGCTTAATTCCAAGATCTGACCCCTTGTTCAACGTTATGAAATTTTGAACCTGATTCGTTGTATTCCGAATGACTTTGGCTGAGATGAATTCGTATTCTCTTTCGGGCGAAACTTCAATTTTTTGCCAATCTGCAATGTAAGAGCTGTCAGTCAACGCGGATAACTGATTTTCAAGAAAAGTAATCTGATTCTTTAGTTGTGTGTTTTCTTCCGCTAAACCGGCATTATTAGCTCTGAGCTTGAAGAAATCAAAAAATTCGCTACTTTTCTCAAACATCCAACCCGTAACGTGATTAGTGGATGAAAGTAAGACACTCCGTTGATACCCCTTATTATTGGAAATCAATACCAGTGAAATTATTTCTAAAAAAACAAATAGAAAAACAACACTGTACTTTACCAAAAAATGAATAAGATTCTTCAACTGAAGTTATCGGTTTTCGTGTAAAAGGCTGAACGGTTGAATATGTCAGCCGGTTTACACATCAATTTATTATCTAATCAAGAAGGGAAATTTTTCCACATTCTTCAGCGCGATACCGGTTCCGCGTGCCACAGCGTGAAGCGGATCTTCCGCCAAATAAAATGGGATATTGATTTTATCGGCAAGGCGCTTGTCAAGTCCTCTTAATAGCGCGCCACCGCCGGCAAGGTAGATACCTCGCTTCACAATATCGGCGTAAAGTTCAGGGGGAGTTTGTTCCAGCGCGCTAAGTACAGCCGCTTCAATTTTGGCAACCGATTTTTCCAAACAGTGAGCTATTTCCTGATAAGAAACCGGAACTTCCATCGGAAGTGCCGTCATGCGATTTGGACCATGTACTACATAGTCTTCAGGCGCATCTTCCAGATCGGTCAAAGCGGCACCCACATTAATCTTAATCATTTCTGCCGTACGCTCTCCTACTTTTATGTTGTGCATACGTCCCATATACTCCATAATATCGGCAGTCAGGTCATCGCCTGCAATTCGGATGGATTTGTTCGAAACAATTCCGCCGAGAGAAATCACGGCTATCTCGGTTGTACCACCTCCGATATCCACAATCATACAACCGTTTGGTGCTTCTACATCAATCCCAATCCCGATAGCGGCAGCCATGGGCTCGTAAATCATATATATTTCGCGACCGCCAGCATGTTCGGATGAATCCCGAACCGCGCGAATTTCTACTTCGGTGCTTCCGGACGGAATACAAACGACCATTTTTAAGGTAGGTGCGAAAAGACGGCTCCGTTGCGGTATCATTTTTATCAGACCGCGGAGCATTAGTTCCGCCGCGTAGAAATCGGCAATCACACCATCACGCAAAGGACGTACCGTACGAATGCCCTCGTTTTCTTTCCCCTGCATCTGGCGCGCTTTCTCTCCTACGGCAATCAGTTTGTCTGTTCGCTTGTCCAGAGCGACTACGGAAGGTTCATCCACCACGATTTTATCGTCTTGTATAATGATAGTATTGGCTGTTCCTAAATCGACAGCTATCTCTTGAGTAAATGAAAAAAGTCCCATATTCTATTTTCAATTAACGATTTCAGATTTACGATTTGGTGTCGTTAAGAAATCTTTTTGTTCTCTAATTTATTTTTTACTTCTACAAGTATGCAGTTTAATGCTTAAAATGTCGAATTCCGGTAATTACCATTGAAATGCCTTTTGCGTCGCACATGGCAATACTGTCTCCATCTTTAACCGATCCTCCCGGTTGAATAACGGCTGTAACGCCTGCTTCTGCGGCAATTTCCACACAATCATTGAACGGAAAAAATGCATCGGAAGCCATCACAGAACCGTTTAGGTCGAAACCGAATGTATGAGCTTTCTCGATGGCATGTTTCAGCGCGTCTATGCGGGATGTCTGTCCTACGCCGCTGGCTATCAGCTGTCGGTTTTTAGCAAGTACGATTGCATTGGATTTGGAATGCTTCACAATTTTGTTGGCGAACAGCAAATCTCCTACTTCTTTTTCAGTAGGTTTTTTCTCGGTAACTGTTTTCAATTCTTCTTCGGTTTCCTGATGCGTGTCTCTGGCTTGTACAAGCACTCCGTTCAACACCGAGCGAAATTGCCTGTCCGGAACTTTGTTGCTTTCAAGCACCAGAATGATGCGGTTCTTCTTTTGTGTTAAGATTTCGAGCGCGTCCAAGTCATAATCCGGCGCGATTATTACTTCGAAAAATAGTTTGTTGATTTCTTCGGCTGTTTCTTTGTTTACAATGGCGTTAGTTATCAATACGCCTCCAAAGGCTGAGACCGGATCCCCGGCAAGCGCATTTGTCCACGCTTCTAAGAGCGTATCTCGCGAAGCTAAACCACAAGCGTTGTTGTGTTTTAGAATGCCGAATGTGATGTCTTCAAAATCATTGATCAAATTGACAGCGGCATCTATATCCAGTAAGTTGTTGTATGAAATTTCTTTGCCGTGTAACTGCTCAAACATCTCATCAAACTTTCCGAAGAAATAGCCTTTTTGGTGTGGATTTTCGCCATAGCGAAGCGGTTTTGACTCATCAGCCGTAAATCGGAACGCGCTAGCGCCATTTTCATCGAAATAGCTAAAAATCGCTGAATCGTAGTGAGACGAAACTCCGAAAGCTTCTTTTGCAAACCAGCGACGTTCTTCAAGCGTTGTCTTTACGCCGTTTTGATTTATCAATTCGAGGAAAGGTACGTATTGCGCTTTGGATGCAAGGATGACCACATCTTTGTAATTCTTGGCTGCCGCGCGTATGAGCGAAATTCCTCCGATGTCTATTTTTTCAATCACGCCCGCCTCATCAGCACCGACAGCTACTGTTTCTTCAAAGGGATATAAATCCACAATGACCAAGTCAATTTCAGGGATTTCGTATTCGGCAAGCTGTTTGGCATCACTTTCATCAACTCGACGAGCTAAAATTCCTCCAAAAATTTTGGGATGAAGTGTTTTTACCCTTCCTCCCAGTATGGACGGATAAGAAGTCAAGTCCTCGACCGATAGGCAAGGTATTCCGAGAGATTCAATAAACGATTTTGTACCGCCGGTAGAGATAAGTTCTACTCCCTCTGAGAATAATTTTCTTACAATAATATCTAAATTATCTTTCTGATATACAGAGATTAATGCTCTCTTTATTTGTTTTACTTCCATGCAACCGGCTGTGTGTACTTATTTGGAGTACAAAGCTACAAAAAATCATTGATTTAGCCATGTATTTTATGGATGGTTTTTTGAATATTGTTCATTCATCCCACGTGTGGATTGCGACCAACTATTTCAAGTTAAGATAAATTACCGGAAATTCATTTCGTGAATACGAACAAGAGCCAAGAACATCGAACGTTAAATGGTCTAAAAGTAATTGATCCTAAGCCTTTTGGTACTGTAGGAACAGGGAAACTTTATTTAAATAATTTCGTTGACGCTTCGAAGCAACAATTACAATTCAACGAATGTCGATTAAAATTTCTTACCGAGCTGCTAGTTCCGCCACTAATTCTTTCATAATCTGTGTCATAAGCGGTTGGGCTTTGTTGCCTATTTCCTGCACTTCTTCATGGGTAACTTCCACGATTTTACCTTCAACGCCTAAATCCGTGATTATGGACATGCCGAACACGTTCATCCCTGCATGATTTGCCACGATAATTTCCGGGACGGTACTCATACCAACGGCATCGCCTCCTATAATTCGGAAATATTTGTATTCAGCCGGTGTTTCAAACGTTGGACCGGATGTACCCACATAGACTCCTTCAACCACTTTAATGCGATTGCGTTTTGCGATTTCCTTCGCTTTAGTTATTAGCTCACGGGAATAAGCTTCGCTCATATCCGGAAATCGGGGACCGAGTTCGTTGAAATTTTTACCTCGTAGCGGATGTTCCGGAAATACGTTTATGTGATCGGTTATGATCATCAGGTCGCCAACTTCAAAATTGGGATTCATACCACCCGAAGCGTTTGAAACCAATAGATTCTCAATGCCGAGTGCTTTCATCACACGTACCGGAAAGGTTACTTGCTTCATATCGTATCCCTCGTAATAATGAAAACGTCCCTGCATAGCCAGTACATCCACATCGCCAAGTTTTCCGAAAATAAGTTTCCCGCTGTGTCCTTCTACTGTCGAAATAGGAAAATTTGGGATTGTTTCGTACGGAATTTCTAATTTGGATGTAATTTGGGTTACTAAATTTCCAAGTCCGGTGCCTAAAATTATTCCGGTCTTGGGTAAGACAGAAACTTTTGACTGAATAAAATCAGCCGTTTGTTGAATTTTTTCTAACATAGTCGTATATTTTTTTGTTGAATTTTTCTTCTTCGCCGTTTAGTATTTTAACTTCTATCGATAACGTAAAAATATTATTTTTCAGCAAATCCGACAGATAATGGTTTGACATTAATCGTGCCGTATCTTTTTCGGTTGTAATGATAATTTTATTTCCCGGGGTATTCCGAAATTTCTTTTCAATAGTATCTAAATCCATTTGCGAAAAATCGTGGTGATCCGGAAAGCAAAACGTATCTATTTTAGTCGTAAATTGCAGAAGGTACAAACGCATCGGGTCGGGATTCTGAATACCGGTAACAACAAAGACGGTTGTCTCCGGATTGATTTCAGGAATTAGTCTGTTTTTATCGAAAGCGGAATACACCTTTCCGTAGTCATAAGACGAGAAGAATAATTCCTGCGATGCCTGTAAATTTAGTCTTTTACGAAACCGCATGTTTTCAGTTGCCAAAAACCCTTGTGGACACTTAGTTACTATCACAACGTCAGCCCGTTGGCTGTTTTTCGGTTTTTCTCGAAGTGTTCCGTAGGGCAGTAGGAAGTCATCCGTAAAGAGCAGGTTGTAGTCCGTCAGCAAGATAGTTAACCCCGCCTGAATATGCCTGTGCTGAAACGCGTCGTCCAGCAAAATCACATCCATGTCCGGATATCGGTTTAATAGCTCCTGTGTGCCATGTACCCGCTTCTCATCCACAGCAACGATCGTTTTAAATTTGCTGTAAATCTGATACGGTTCATCCCCGATACTTTTTGCGGTAGCGTTATCGTCCGCCAACAAAAAGCCGGTTGTCTGCCTTTTATACCCTCTGCTCAAAACGGCGGTCTTGTAACGGGTAGTTAGGATGTTTAGCAAAAATTCGGTATGTGGTGTTTTTCCGGTTCCACCGACAGCAAGATTTCCGATACAGATTACCGGCACGTCAAATCCGACAGAATGCAAAATTTTCTTGTCGAATAGAAAATTACGCAGTCCGGTTACTCCTCCGTACAGTTTTGACAATACGTAATAAGCAATATTTTTATGCGGTTTCGGCATTGGTTCTACAAAGATAATCATGTTTTCCGGAATGTGTTTACTCTTTACTGCCTATTCTTTATTCGTTAAAACGTTATTTTTTCTCAAAACGAAAATCAAAAAAATGGGGATAACAGATAAATTCTTTATTTTTGTACTTTTATCGGAGATTAAAATTCTATCTATTTTCGACGCATGGAAAATAAAACAAGTTTTTGGAACAATACATTATTCGGATTTGCTATAAAAAATTTTTTTATTGCCGGAATCATCGTGCTTGTACTTACGCTGTTCGTCCTGATTTTTCTGAAATTCTACACCCATCACGGTCAGAGTGAAACGGTTCCGGACATTAAAAACTCGACCATCGAAGAAGCTTCGCTAATGCTTGAAAGGCATAATCTAACCTATGAGATAATTGATTCCGTTTTTGTCAGGGACAAAAAATTGGGTACTGTAATTGAGCAGAATCCGGCTCCAAACACCATTGTAAAACCGAAAAGAACCGTATATTTAATCATCAATTCAAAAGCAGTCAGGCAATTGGCTTTGCCTAATTTACGCGACATTTCTTTGCGACAAGCGGAAGCAATGGCAAAATCGCTGGGGATTACTGTGTCAAACATACACTATGCTCCATCTGAGTACAAAGATTTAGTACTTGATGTAAAATATAAAGGTCAGTCGCTACTACCCGGTTCAAAAATACCCGAAGGGAGTTCCATCGTTTTAGTTGCCGGAAATGGGGTGGGGCAATTGGTGGATGGATTGACTCCCGGTTTGGTCGGGCTCGATCTAACCGCCGCGACAAATTTGTTGGCTTCGACCGATTATTTGTTGGGAGGCGTAATTTACGATGAAGTTCCCGACAACAATGAAGCGGAGTATCAGATTTTCAGACAAATGCCCGCAGCAGGCGAGCCGATCGCTCCCGGAACAATCATAGATGTGTGGCTGAGCAAAGACCCGGTACAAGCCAATAATGACTTTGTCCAACCCCGTCAACCCGCGCAAAAGGGAGGGAAAAAAGAAAAGACGAAAGATATTGAGGAGTTCTTTTAACAATGAGTACGGATAAAGAGCTTGACAATATCAATGAGTTTGATGCTGACGATTCCGAAGAATTTCAAAATCTTTACGAGCATCATCGTTTTGAGGTTGATAAGGGGCAGTCGCTACTGCGAATCGACAAATACCTAACCAACCTGATGGCAAATGTGTCGCGCAATCGGATACAGGATGCTTCTGATGCCGGACAGATACTGGTAAACGGCAAAGCCGTCAAATCCAACTACAAAGTGAAGCCACAAGATATAATAACTATTGTACTTGCCTATCCACCAAGTAGTTTTGAGATTATTCCGCAGCATATTCCCATTAACATCGTTTATGAAGACGAGCAGGTCATTTTGGTAAATAAACAACCGGGATTAGTGGTACATCCGGGATTTGGAAATTTTGAAGGAACCTTGTTAAATGCAATAGCCTTTCATCTAAAAGATAACCCTGATTTTGATGCCAACGATTCTCGAGTAGGATTGGTGCACCGAATCGACAAAGACACTTCGGGTCTGGTACTGCTCGCCAAAACTCCCGAAGCCAAGACGAATCTGGGAAAACAGTTTTTTGACAAGACGACCGATAGAACGTATAACGCTTTGGTCTGGGGAAACGTAAAAGAAGACGAAGGAACCATCGTTGGCGCGCTTGCTCGCGATCCACGGGATAGGATGCTCTTTAAAGTTTTTTCCGAAGGAGAAAATCCATTGGCAAAACACGCGATTACGCACTACAAAGTAATCGAACGACTAACCTATGTAACGTTAGTGGAATGCCGGTTAGAAACCGGCCGGACACATCAAATCCGAGTACACATGAAGCATATAGGGCATACCCTTTTCAACGATGAGCGGTACGGGGGAAATGAAATTCTGAAAGGCGTTCGGACTGCCAAATATCGCCAATACATCGAAAACTGCTTCGAAATCTGTCCCCGCCAGGCTTTGCACGCCAGAACACTCGGATTTACCCATCCGGCTACCGGAGAACGGCTGAATTTTACGAGCGAATTGCCGGAAGATATGCATCAGCTGATAGAAAAGTGGAGAAAGTTCAGTACATATATAAACGCGTATTAACAATAGAAATAGAGAAAAAATTACGAATCATCAGTTCTCAACCATGCCGAACCATAACAAAAATTTAGAATCCGTATCCGGTAGAAATCGCGAATTTCCTTATATTGCCATTGTCGCGGGTGGCGACAGCTCGGAGTGGGAAGTATCCATGCGGAGTGCTTCGGGTATTTACTCCTTTATGGATAAAGAAAAATTTAATTGCTACATTGTAACCATTATTGGCAGCGAATGGAACATCAGGCTATCCGATACAGAGTTAGTGCCGATCGATAAAAGTGATTTTAGTTTCTCAAAAGGAACCGAAAAAATCAGTTTTGATTTTGCCTACATTACCATTCATGGTACACCCGGTGAAAACGGAATTTTACAAGGCTATTTTGAATTACTGAAAATTCCGTATTCTACGTGTAATGTGTTGGTTTCCGCACTTACATTCGATAAATTCACTTGTAACCAATACTTGAAAAGCTACGGTATAAAAGCCGCGGAAGCCATTCTTCTCCGACAAGGGAGTAGTATTACAGACGAAGATGTACTCGAAAAAATCGGATTGCCCTGTTTTATTAAACCAAATACGGGAGGCAGTAGCTTTGGAACAACAAAAGTCAAAAAAGCGAATGAAATTCAACCGGCGATTCAAAGCGCTTCGGAAGAATGCTCGGACGTGCTGATAGAACGCTACATAAAAGGAAATGAATTTACCTGCGGTATCTACAAAACCCGTAAAAACAAGGTTGTACTACCCGTTACCGAGATAATTTCTGAAAATGAATTTTTCGATTACGGTGCCAAATACTACAAGCAATCGTTGGAAATAACTCCGGCACGTATCTCGGATGAGCTAACCGGACGGATTCAAGATTTGACAAATGTAATATACGATATACTTGGGTGCAAGGGAATTATTCGGGTTGACTACATCATTTCGGACACAGAAGAAATTAATCTACTTGAGGTAAATACGACTCCCGGAATGACAGAGACCAGTTTTATTCCGCAACAAGTACGCGCGGCCGGATTGAACATGACGGACGTAATGACAGAACTTATTGAAAATGAGCTAAACAAGTAAACGATATATATTGACCGATATGATTCTGAGTTTTGACAAAACGCTACAACTAATCAATTCTGAAATAAAAAATCTCAATTGGAACCGTAGTCCTATTGGTCTATACGAGCCTATCGGTTATATCCTTTCGCTGGGCGGAAAACGCGTTCGACCTGCCGTAACTTTGATGGCTTGTAATCTTTTTACCAATGATGTGTCTCAAGCTATGAAACCGGCATTGGGGCTTGAAGTTTTCCACAATTTTACCTTATTGCACGACGACATCATGGATAAAGCCGATATGCGCCGTGGCAAACCGACCGTTCATAAAAAATGGAACGACAACACCGCCATACTTTCAGGCGATGTGATGCAGATTGAAGCGTATAAATTGATAGCCGAAACGCCGGCAAAACATCTCAAAGTAGTCCTTGACCTATTCTCGAAAACAGCAGGAGAGATTTGTGAAGGTCAGCAGTTGGATATGGAATTTGAAAGTCGAACGGATGTTACTCCGCAAGATTACATTGAAATGATTCGACTGAAAACCGCCGTATTGATTGCCGCGGGAGCGCAAATCGGGGCAATATTGGGAGGTGGTTCTGAAGCTGAGGCAAACTATTTGTATAATTATGGCAATGCAATCGGTCTGGCTTTCCAACTAAAAGATGATTTGCTTGATGTGTATGGAGATGAATCGAACTTCGGAAAAAAGATAGGAGGCGATATTCTTTGTAATAAAAAAACCTATCTGCATATTGGAGCGAAACAATTAGCCAAAGGAAATGATGCCGATGAACTGAATTATTGGTTAAAAAACAACGACCCGGCTGAAGAAAAAACTAAAATCAAAATCATAACCGAGCTGTATAACCGATTAGATGTAAAAGAATACTGTGAAGATAAAATGGAACAGTATTACCGTGAAGCACTTCAAAATTTGGATAATGTATCCGTCAATAATGTTAAAAAACGTGAATTAAAAAATTTGGCACAGAATTTAATGCGTAGAAATGATTGATTTTTGTAACTTTGCCCTATGGGTGTATTGCAATAATTGAAAAAAAAATCAATTTTTTGCTTTTTTACAAAATAACACTAAACTATTTCTTCCACTACTATGCCCTATCGTCGTCTGCCAAATACCGACCAAGCACGCTTAAGAGCCTTGCAATCAGCGATTATGCAAGGAACTCAGCAGATCTACAACGAGCAGGTAATCTCTTTTGTCACCATTCACGAAGCCGAAGTTTTTTTAAATCTATTTCAGAAGCAAAGCATTCTTTACAAACAGACATTCGACAACCAGGTAAAGGGTAACAAAAAATACCAACAAGTACTTTCCAATACTCGCATGTACATTTCCCATTTCATTCAAGTATTTAACTTATCGGTCATCCGTGGAGAAATAAAAAAAGAACATAAGTTGCGCTACAAATTGGATCCGGATATTCACAACGTACCCGATCTTTCCACCGAGGGCGCAATCTTAGAATGGGGAGAGAATATAATATGTGCTGAAAATGAGCGAGTTGGAAATGGCGGACTTCCCATCTACAATCCTACCATAGCCAAGGTACATGTTCACTATGAAATGTTCAAAGAATACAAGCAGAACCAAAAGCTAAGTCAAGCCGCCACGAATAGAAACTGGGAAGAATTAGTAAAACTTCGTGAAAAAGGAGATTCGATAATCTTGGATATCTGGAATCAAGTGGAAAACTTCTACAAGAATGAAACACCCTATGATAAACTAATCAAATGCCGGCAATACGGACTAATTTATTACTACCGAGGCAATGAAAAAGTCTTGACTCCCGACGATTGAACCTTTCGGAAACTATGTGTGGATAGAAAATCAAAAACCTGCCATCGATACAAAAAACGAATTACTTTCCTTCACTTATCTTTAGGCTTTTCTCTCCTACTTTTTATCATGTATATTCCTTTTGGAACGGTAATGTGCATCGTTTGAACAGATTTCTTACTAAACACGACCTGCCCCCATCAAATCAGACACCGAAACCGTCAACCTACTTTCCAACCATACAAGATTAACTTCTCGTTTTGACGTTGAAAATTTGTTGTAGAGATAATTTTGCCTACATTTGAATATGAAAATTTCGAGATAATCCTTGCAAAACAAGCGACAAGAGACGAAGCAAGTAAATTTCAAAAATTTTTCCAACCTTTTATGCCTATTTCTCCGCTTTCTAATAAAGTATGATTGGAAAACACGAATTACGAAAGCCTGAACGATTGCCGGGATGGATTCGGACGATAGTAGCGCGGACTGCCATCCGGAAAATACGGGAACGCGGCAAACTTATCTTTGAAGAGTCTTTAGAAATAAATGATGAGATACTACCGGATGATAATTTTACAGCTATCCAGCTAGATGACGATATCCGTTCCCTACCAAAAGGGAACAGATTAGTTTTTGTACTGGTGGAAGTGGAAGGGTATAAACACCGGGAAGGTGCCAATATATTAAATATATCCGAGGGGACTTCCAAGTCGCAATGGAATTACGCCAAAAAGCTGTTGCGAAAAAAATTAAAGGAATACGAAGCTGAATATGCCTATAAAAGGTAAAAATATTGACTGGAAAAGTAGGTTGAGCGAGCGTAAACCCGATGACCGGATTTGGATTCAAATCGAGAAAGAACTTGATTTCAATGTCCGATTGGCCAATCGCATGGCTGAACTACCAGCGTATAATCCCCAACAGGCAATCTGGGAAAAGATTGCTGCAAATTTAGCTCATAAAAAGACCGTCCGGTTCAAAATCAGCTATATTTCTGTTGCGGCTTCCATTGTGGAAATCGTGCTAATCTCAACCATACTGTTTCAAATAATTCAAAATAACGCCTATTCAATCTCCGAAAAAGAAAAGTACACACAGTCTGAAGTAGATATGGAGCATGTCGCCATTGACGAAATTCGAAAGTATTGTAACTTGAACAAAGCCACTTGTGATCAAAGCGATTTGAGAGAGCTAATGCAATTGTACGAAGAACTTAACGAGGAAGAGTCTGAACTTAAAAATGCCATCATGCAATTGGGAGATTCGCCGGAGATGATTCACGCGATGATTAAAATAAAAAATCTGAAATCCGAAACCATTCAGGATATGATATTAATGATCCAATCATGACGAGAAAAATTTTCATAATCCTATTGCTGAGTCTCTTTGTCTCGAAAGCTGTCTCACAGAATACGATATACAAAGTCTCCAAAACGGCGGATTATCGTTTTGAAGATTGTTCTTTGTTGCGGATTCAGGGCGAAAAGGCGACTATTCGGATAACAGGGCATCGTCAGAATACAATTGAATTGAAAATTATATTAGTAGCAAAACATAAGAACCAGACCATTGCGAGAAATGATTTGAAGTTTATCCGATTCGACTTAAATAAAAAAGGGTCAGTCTTGTATTTGAAAAATTTCTACGAAAGCGGGAAGCAAAAAATCGAAAGTAATCTAAGTATTGTTTTTGAACTAACCGTCCCCGAAGCCATTGCTGTTGATCTGCAAAATCTATACGGGAGATCTGTCTCATATGAACAGTATGAAAACGATAAACGTCTCGTTTGGCAAAGTTACGATGAATGGTATAGGTGGAAGAACTGATTTACAACTGAAATACAGCAATCTGTCGGCTGGGAATGTTTCCGGCAAAATAACCGGAACACTCTCTAAATCGGATGTCGATATTGTCGATTGTGAAGCTGATACGGAGTTAAGCATGAATTATGGCACGTTAAACGCATCTTTATCAGATAAATGTAAAACTGTTCGGATAATCGGAAGCCGAGCCGAAATCCATCTACAAACTCCGACAAAGGAGTATAATTTGGAACTAAAAACAAACTACAACGATATTGAAGTATTTGGAAATATGGTAAAAGAGCAATATCGTTGGATGTCGAACACTTCTTCCAAAACCATTTTTGCTACAACAACCTATTGTCCCATTAAAATAAACCTGCGATGACTCAACTCAGTAAACTTATCAAACTACTTTTGGTAGTTCTCATTATTTTAGTTAGCCAAAGGATGACAGCCGGCGACTTTAAGAACAGCCGATACAACCACCGTATTCTTTCCATAAATTCCGGCTATACTTTTTCGGGTTACGGCGATTGTTGGGGAGTGAATAGTGAGATTTCGCATTTTAAGTCTTTTTTCCCTTGGTTATTTCACCGAGAAAGTTTAGACGGATGGATTGTTAACGGGTCAAGTTGGCAGGATATTGGATACGAGAATCAGACCGGAGTAAGTTTAACCGCGGAGATTGGTATTGTCCCGTTTAAGACCGGAGAACGGATATTCTACCTGTCCGGTGGCGGAACTTTGGGCTATCTGTCAATCATAAGGCCATGGGCGAGTGGCACTCGCTACTTTACAAACAGCGATGGAACAACACAGACAATGACTAATATCAGTTACGGAGCCGACAACTATTTTTCGCCCGGCTTCTCGATATCGGCTGGCTATACTACCCGAGTCAATTCAAAACTATATCTGAATATCAGGGCTCAAACCAAAGCCTATGCTTCCGGCGATTTTGTATCAACCCTATCGGTGGGCATAGGATTAAACGCGCTAAAAAAATAACAATACCATGTATAGAAAATCAGTTAATCTTCGGATTTTATTTTTGCTGACGCTTTTCCCTGCTGTTGGCACTTTCGCGCAGCAAGACAGTGTATTCGTCGAAACTCAATCGGATGACCATGAATCCTACTACAATCTGAAATACGAATCGCTCGATTTATTCCTTCGGGATGAGACACGGTTATTTAAATTCGCCGTATCGCCGTTTAAACCGAGTGAAAGGTACAATTTCGGTGTTATTCTCTCCCAGTTGGCTTATGAGCATAAGTTTAATAATGCGTGGAGCGGAGTGGCGGAACTCAATCAGGAATTTACCCTGTTGGAGTCCGGAAACCTGTTTATCAATTCCTTTGATTTGGGTGTCCGAAATTATTTTCTCAAAGCAAAGCAAATCAGAAAAGGGCTGAGTGGGAATAACTGCAACGGGTTGTATGCCGGAGCAAAAATCTCCAATATTTTGGTTGGAACAAATTTTCTGAATGACGGTATTGAAAACACCTATGTTTCTTTTGAACCCAAACCGGAACTGAATTTCGGCATCCAGCAACGAATCAGTAGTCTTTTTTACGTGGATGCAAGTGCATTTATCAATTACAATCTTTGGACGGAGCAATCCGGTCTTGGATACGGAATTAGAGTGTTAATCGGACTGGCTATCAACGTCGGCGAATAAAAAACAATCAATCATGAAACGAAAACTGCAAAAACTTTTAATCTTTTCAATTGCCGCGTGTATGCTCGTATCGTGTAATGAAGACGAGCTGTACCCAGCGGCAAATTTTACTACCACAGGCTACATACCCGGCTTTAAATGGAAACTTGACGCGACCGGATCCATGTCGGTAGCCGGACAAAACTTGATGTACCGTTGGGATTACGACAGAGATCAATCGCAATTTGATACGCCTTGGTCGTCCGATCCCGTATTCATTTCCATTGAAGGCTCTCAATTTATTGGACTAATGTTGTTACGCTTCAGGTGAGGGATGAAGCCGGTCAAACCAGCGTAGTGAGTAAAAATGTAGGTATAGCAGATGCATTAGATTATTTCAAACACGACACAATAGAAATGATACATTCGCAAATAACGCCTTATAACAGTTACAATGATCGTAAGAGATGGATGCTTAAGAATCTTCAGATTAAAAATTCGGTACATGTTACGAATACACCGGATTCGATTCGGAACGGCTCTTATATCGACTGGGAAGGCGCGAATACGTTAAATCTACTTGGAGGATACTATTGGCTGCCCACGAAAGATATTTGGCAAGGATTAATCAATCGTTTTTTCGGAGAAGCATTGGCGGGATACAATCTGCAGGTAGATAACCGGTATGGAATGGGTTTAGGATTACATGGGTATTTTTACAACAATCAAGATTTTGAAAATGGGAGAAAGGGCTATTACTGGACAGCAACGGAAGTAAACGAAACTCACGCTTGGGCATTGGAAGTATCTCAAAATTCGGATTTGGCACGTTTTGTTTCGTTGCCGAAAAACTACCGGTGTAAAGTGAGATTGATTTTTTGATAAGTTAAACCTACCAATAAAAATTGTATGAGAAAAATAATATTGCTCTTTTTCGCGCTTTCAACCGTTTCCCTGTTTTCACAAGAATCAGAAGAACTGTATGGAAAGCTGAATTACACCGTCGTCCCACACAACGTTTTAACCGGAATCGGGTATGGCGCGGGTTACGCATGGCATCTCGACAATCCGATTAGCTGGAAAGTTGAGATGGGAATGATGACATCCTACCGCGAGCGAAAAATGGATGAAACTTACGGCAATATTCGTTATCGGGATTTGTACTACAATCTGGCTCAACTGAATCTGGCGGTTATTCCTACTTGGAACGTTATTAACCTGACGTTATAATATCGGAATTATTTTGTATCTTTGTGTATGGAAAAAATAGATTTTCGCACCTTAGACGAATCCACCCGTTTTGTATTTCGCAAGCGATCGATTGAACTGATAAAATCAGGTAAAAAAAAGGGAGAAGTAGCACTGTTGGTCGGCGTAAAACCGGGTACCGTCTCTTCTTGGTGGAAGAGCTATCAACAAGCGGGGCTTAAATGCTTAAAGGCAAAGAAGAAAGGGGCTGTATCCGAAGACAGAAAGTTGTTGAGTCCGTACCAAGAACAAGCCATTCAAAAGATGATAGCCGATAAAATGCCGGAGCAATACAAGTTGGATTTTGCGCTATGGACACGCAAGTGCGTGAGAGAATTAGTAGAGAGAGAATTTGGGGTTGTCTTAGCCCAAACCACTATGGG